>JALSOD010000057.1 GCA_026986655.1 Caldifarciminota bacterium
GGACTTTGAGCCTGCCCTTTCATCTATATCAGGTGGTCAGTGGGCAGCAAAAAAGGCTCGTGCAATCGCATCGGCTTTCCGATACGCAGAAGAACTTATAAAAATATACGCACGGAGAAAGGCAAGAAAGGGTTACAAATTCAAACCAGATACGGTTTGGGAGAGAGAGTTTGAGCTAACCTTCCCGTTTGAAGAAACTGAAGACCAGAGAAGGGCTGTCGAGGAAGTAAAAAGGGATATGGAATCTGAAAAGGTGATGGACAGGTTGATCGTCGGAGAGGTCGGATTTGGTAAAACCGAGGTAGCTTTGAGGGCATCTTTTAAGGCCGTAATCAACGGTAAGCAGGTGGCTGTACTCGTTCCAACTACTGTACTCGCACTTCAGCACTACAAAACTTTTCGTGAAAGACTTGAAAGATTCGATATTCGGGTTGAAATGCTATCAAGGCTGAGATCCACAAAGGAGATAAAAGAGATTCTTGCCAGACTTGCAGAAGGAGAAATCGATGTGATTATTGGAACCCACCGACTACTTCAGCCCGATGTCGTATTTAAGGACCTTGGACTTCTTGTGATAGACGAGGAACACAGATTTGGCGTACTGCAGAAAGAAAAAATTTACACACAGTATCCAGAGGTGGATACTCTCAGAATGACTGCAACCCCAATTCCACGGACACTTTACGCCGCACTGGGTAATATCTATGACATATCCTACATCCTTACTCCACCACGGGGGAGAGAGGCTGTTGAAACCATTGTTGCAAATTATTCAGACGATATTATTCTTGAAGCTATCTCACGGGAAGCATCGCGAGGTGGACAGATTTTTTACCTGTTTAATCGAATCAGAGGAATAAAGGAAAGAGCGGAAAAACTTCAGAAAATGTTTCCTACCCTGAGAGTCGAATACGCTCACGGGAGAATGAAAAAGGACAAGCTCGAAGACATCTTTATAAAGTTTATGAATAGAGAAATTGATATACTCGTCTCGACTTCGATAATAGAATCAGGTATTGATTTTCCGAATGCTAACACGTTAATTGTAGAAAGCGCGCATCTTTTTGGTCTGGCTGAACTCCACCAGTTGAGGGGAAGGGTCGGGAGAAGCGAGAGAAAAGCATTTGCATATTTCCTCACACCCAAAAATATCGGACAGAAGGCAAAGGAACGTTTAAAGGCAATAGCAAGATTCCATCATCTTGGATCAGGCCTAAAAATTGCCCTCGCCGACCTTGAGATAAGAGGAGCAGGCAACCTCATTGGAAAGGAACAGCATGGCCACGCAACCGCCATAGGGTACGAGCTTTATTTCAAACTTCTTGAGGAAGCTATTGCAAGAATAAAGGGAGAAGAAATACCGGTTGAACCAGAAATAATAGTAAACACCACCCTTCTAATACCCGAAGATTACATTCGAGATCCGATGGTGAGAATTGCATTCTACAGAAGATTGATGAAGGCAAAGAGCTTCTCAGAAGTTTTAGAAGTTGAAGAGGAAATGCGTGATAGATTTGGTAGATTCCCTGAAGGGGTGAAAAAAGTCATCTTTGTGGCTAAAATAAAGGTGTGGGCCGGAAAGGAAGGCTACCGCAAAATCATTATAAATGACCACGATGTCCAGCTTGTAAAGGACGGTAAAAAAAGTTTATACTCCAATAACTTCCTTGAGAAAAAAATCAGAAAATATGTGGAGGCAGTTAAGAATGAAAAAATTACTTTTCCCGATAATTCTCACCTTTCTTATAACCGCATGTAGCCCCGGTGAGGAAAGCTCAGCAGAAAAAGAATCTGTTCCCGGTGATACAGTAGCAGTCGTGGATGGAGAAGTTATCACAGACCTGGTACTGAAATCCCAGCTTCCTGAGATTCCGGGCTATCTTATGAATCAAAAGCAGAAGGAAGAGCTTATTGACCAGCTTATTAAAACACTCGTCTTTTATAAAGCTGCAATGGAAGAGGGGCTCGACACCCTCCCCGAGGTCAGAGCAAAGCTCTATTGGTACAGGAGAGCCCTTCTTGCCCAGACGTATCTTTCAAACAAACTACTGAATGCTCCAATGGATGAGAACATACTGAACGACTACATTGCCAAAAATAAAGATTACCTTAGCAAGAGGGTGGATATTTTGCTCGTTTTCTTCACTGATAGCACCCTTGTTCCAAAAATTAAAAAAGACATGCGTTACGTAACTTACAGAAATTTTGACAGGAGACTTCGGAAATATCAGGGCAATCCGGACGTTACGGTAAGTTACAACGAAGACCAGAATCTTGGGCTCATACTGTTGCAAATACCTGACGTCCTTGCGGACCAGATTAAGGCAACCCCTATCGGGAAGGCCACTGATGTGGTTAAACTAAACGGCTCCTACGGAATTGCAAAGATTCTGAGATACAAGAAATCAAAACTTACCCCGGAGGAGAAGAAAATCCTGTTTGAGACCCTTAAACGTGTTAGGAGAGAGGAAATGGAAGACTCTCTTTACAAAACACTCAAGAGCAAATACGAAATAAAAATCATCAGGAGGAATGTACAATGAGGAAATTAGCTCTTTTCATCTTCCTTATCCCAATTATTGCCTCGGCACAGCAGAAAAAACTTGTTGATAAAGTTATTGCAAAGGTTGATGGCGAGGTTATCCTTCAATCTGATCTTGATCAGGCATTTGCATTCTACAGAATGCAGTTCCCACCAAATATTTCGGATCAGGAATTGAAGAAAAAGATTTTGAATGAATTAATTAACGAAAAATTACTCTATGTTGAAGCCAAAAGAGATACAACCATAAAGGTCACGGATGAAGAGGTTGAGAAATACCTCGACCAGCAGATCGAAAATATGAAGAAGCAAATGGGGGAAAAGGCCTTTGAAGAGAACTTAAAGAAAGAAGGCCTGACTGAGGCAACTCTCAGAAGGAAGTACAGAAAAAATGTAAGGGAACAGCTCTACGTTCAGAAACTTATTGAAAAGAAGATCAAACCATTAATCAGCGTCTCTCCGGACGAAGTGAAAAAGTTCTATGAGACCCATCTTGATTCAATTCCACCAAAACCTGACATGGTGAGAATCGCGCACATTTTGATAAGGATTAAGCCCTCACCCGAAGTTGTATCAGAGGCGAAAAGAAAAGCGGATGCACTCTACAAAAAGTTGAAATCTGGCGCCAGTTTTGAGGACCTCGCATCTAAATATTCCGATGATCTTCAATCTGCTGCCAACGGAGGGGATATAGGTGTTGTGAAGAAGACAGACCTACCAGAAAACATCAGAAAGGTTGTGGTTCCATTGGAACCGGGTGAGTACTGTCAGCCTGTCCAGGGCGAATATGGTTTTCACATTTTCAAAATGGTGGAAAAACAGAACGATTTATACCATCTCCGTCAGATCTTTGTGCAGTTCAGACCCACCAAACAGGATACACTGAGAGCAAAACAGCTTGCTGAAAAGATTTATAAAATGCTAAAATCTGGCAAATATACATTTGACCAGCTTGCAGCAAAGTATTCAGACGACCTTGACACCAAAGACCTCGGTGGCGACCTCGGCTGGATACCGGTAAACAACCTGCCACCCAAAATGAGAGCTGTTATTGACACCATGAAGGTAGGTGAAATCTCAGCACCTGTACTCACACAGTTTGGTTACCATATCATCAAACTCATTGACAGAAAGAAAGGTGGGAGACCCAGTTTTGATGAGATTCAGCCACAGCTCACGCAAATTCTCTATCAGAGAAAACTACAGCAGGCCATTGACGACTACGTTAAAAAATTGAAGAAAAAAATATACGTCAAGGTCTATACTTCGTAATGTGAGACTCGACCTCTATCTGAAAAAGGTTCACATTTTTAAGTCCAGAACCCAGGCTCATGAGGCGTGCAAAAAGCATAGAGTGTATCTAAATGGTAATATGGCAAAAGGCTCTCAGGAAGTCCAACCAGGAGATGTTGTAGAGATTGACTTCCCCGCTCTGTATTTGAAAATCAACATCCTCGAAATTCCTAAAGGTAACGTTTCGAAAAAAGATAGGGAAAAATTTTACTCCGTGATTGATAAACGGAAGAAAGATATTCTTGGAGAAAAGTCAGAATTCATTGAGTGGTTGATGAGCGATGAATTTGAATGAGGTTTCAAAAGACGTATATATCCTTGAAGGTGTATCCAATATCAGCGTTCTCCGTTACGGTAAGGATGCACTCGTGATTGACACCGGCCTTGGCGATTCCGGGGCGAGGAAGATAAGAAGATGGGCAGAGGATAATGGGATTGAGATAAAATGGATAAT
>JALSOD010000058.1 GCA_026986655.1 Caldifarciminota bacterium
GATTTTTCACCCTGGTTGTAAAATCTAAAACTACTGATAATAATCTCCATTCTTATCAAAAATTGCAGCTTTTCATTTCTATCTGGTGCAAAAACCCCCATATCAAACATGAAAAAATTATTATTGAGGTTAAATGCAATTGTCTCAAAAGGACCTCCTATATATTCCCTGTCATTCTGCCAGATTCCAAATATTTTGATGGCTGGTACCCCCATGAAAGTCGTATCCTTTGCCATGAGATGTTCCCTGTAAACATAGTCTCCATCGTAATATTTTGCAGTTAATTTGTTTCTCAAAGAGACAATCTCATCCTTATCAAACATTCTCGGGGCATTTTCATGATAGAAGAACATAAACCTGTCGGGGTAATGCTTTGCCACGCTGACAAAATCTGTATCCTGCACCACATAAGCCCAGCCCTCGGGGAAATCGAAGGTAAACCCGTATTTTTCACCAAATTCCTTTGAAAATTTTTTATTGTGACCTGCAAAATATGCTTTTTTCCTCAGGATACTCCTGTACCGCTTAAGGAGAAATGCCTTTATGAAGTCAGCTTTTCCATAAACGAAAGGCCACAGCTCAGTCTCAGTTGGGGAAACGATCCCGATGATTTCATCACCTTCCTGATAAACATTTTTTGCAATGTATATCCCGGTGGGTCTTTCGCCAAAAATCTTTTTAAAAATCTGGTAATCGGGTGAGTCGTATGTGGAGATGAAGATCACATTTTTATATCCCTTGAAAGGTTCAAACTGATCATAAGTAACTGGATAAGTGATGAAAAGTGGTTCAGGCCTGGGGGTATAGAACGTGTCCTGTAAAACACTCTGGAGGTATCTGGCCTCTCTCAATGTTCCATCATACACAATTATCACTTCGTTTGCCTTGCCCCGAGCGAATCTTTCAATCTTTGTGCATGAAGTTAACCCGAGAATTATCGCTATTGTAAGAAAAATTTTTTTACCCAACATAGATCACCTCTCCAATTTTTTCGTTTTCTATCGTTTCTTTAATAATATGATTTTGTGGTTTTGTCAAAAACGGATCAAACTCAAGAATCCTCTGAACCTCCTGGCGGGTCATTTGTATGATTTTTTGATCTCTAATTAAGTTTGCAATCCTGAATTTAGGAATGCCGTGCTGCTTTGTACCAAAAATTTCACCAGGTCCCCTGATTTCAAGGTCAATCTCTGCGATTTTAAAGCCGTCTCTTGTTTCAACCATGGCCTTTAATCTCTTTGCAGCATCTGTGCTTACCCTTGAAGGTGTTATCAGTATGCAATAGCTTTTCTTAGCACCTCTGCCAATTCTGCCCCTCAGCTGATGAAGCTGAGCCAGTCCGAATCGCTCCGCGTGTTCGATAATCATGATCGTGGCGTTGGGGACATCGATACCGACCTCAATGACCGTTGTTGCTACAAGAATGTGAAAATCACCGTTCCTGAACTTTCTCATCACAGCGGCCCTTTCGTCCTTCTTCATTTTGCCGTGTATCAAACCGATATCAATTTCTTCAGGCGCGATGTTTTTTAATTTTTCAAACAGCTCAGTTGCTGCTTCGGCCTCCAATTTCTCAGATTTTTCAATAAGTGGTGCCACCACATAAGCCTGGTTCCCTTTCTTCACCTCGTCAAAAAGCCATGAATATACCTTATCCCTACGCCCCTCCCTGACCCACCTGGTAACAACCTCTCCCCTACCGGGCGGCATCTCATCAATAATGGAAACATCAAGGTCTCCGTAAATCGTTAGCGCGAGAGTTCTCGGTATCGGAGTCGCCGTCATGACGAGAAAGTGAGGAGACTTATTTTCAAAACCCTTCTCGAGCAGTTTTGCACGTTGAAGGACTCCGAATTTGTGCTGCTCATCAATGACAGCAACTGCAAGTTTCTTAAATTCAACATCGTCCTGGATCAGGGCATGGGTACCAACAATAACATCCGCATCCCCGTTTCGTATCCTTTCAATCGTAAGCTGTTTCTCTTTTTTCCTCATCTTTCCAAGCAGTAAAGCCATTCTGACGTTCAATGGGAAAAGGTACTCACTCATAACAAGAAAATGCTGCTCAGCCAGAATCTCGGTGGGTGCCATCAGAACCGCCTGAAAGCCATTTTCAACCGCTGTTAACATGGTGTGAAGTGCCACGACAGTTTTGCCGCTTCCAACATCTCCCTGGAGCAAACGGTGCATAGGTGTATTCTTCTCAAGATCGCTATTTATCTCTGAAATCACCCTCTTCTGGGCACCTGTCAGGTCAAATTTTAAAGATTTCAGAAAATCAGTGGTCAATTCATTCTTAATCATGAGTGGGATTCCCAGCCCCTTTGACTCAATCCTTTTCTCCAGGAGTTTAATGTAAAAGTAAAAAAGCTCCTCAAAAACGAGGGTTGTCCTTGCAGTCCGTGCATCCTTGAGGTTTTCAGGAAAGTGTAAACGATGAATAGCATCTTTACGCGAGTAAAGTTTGAATTTATTCCTGATATAATCCGGTAGAGTTTCTGGTATCTGATCTCCAATTTTACCGAGCACATCAAGTATAAGTTTACGAACAAACCTCGGCTTCAATCCCTCGGTGGATGGATACACGGGTACAAACATTCCTGCGAGAATCCTGCTTCCTCCAGGCTTTTCTTCATCTATTATCTCATACTCAGGGTGGTAGATAACTTTTGTCCCACGATAAACGTATGCCTTTCCAGAAGCTATTACCCTGTCATCTTTGTTGAAAACTTTATCTATACCGCGGACGTTACGCCAAACAAGCTCCATCCAATCACTACCATCGCTGATAATAACGGTGAAAACGAGGGTCCCTTTGACCTTTTTTATCCCCTTGGTGAGAACTTTACCAGCGACAGTTACTTCCTGCCCTCTCCTTACTTCGTGAATAGGAGTGATACTTCTGCGATCGATGTACCTTCTCGGCGCAAAGTAAAGAAGATCAAAAACGGAGGTTATACCGAGACGCCTGAACAGGCTCGCCCTCTTAGGACCTACCCCTTTAAGATAGCGTACCTCCATCATTAAAAATTCGTAGACGTCCATCACTTTTAATAATAATGCACATTACACGGGTGAACCAGACGTTTTTATTGGCAAAAACGCCAGGTCTTATTCGTAGTCAGAGCTTAGAGGATAGATTATCTGAATATTTTTTCAATGCGGTGAAGCTGGCCGTTTATAGTTTTAAATCTCACATAGTTGTCATTTTCCTCAATCACCCAGCCTAAATACGTCCTGTGGCCATCACAGTCTCTGAAACTTATGATATGGGATGGATTCACACCAAATTTGTCGATATATTTCTTCTTCTCTTCTTTATTGAGTTCAACGATTCTAAGGTGAAAAACTGTTCTACGATTTCCACCCATAATTGGTGCTTCCCATAGAAATTTTTCCATTGGCCTTATTTTCATCTCAAATCACCCGATAAAAATTTATGGTAAATTTTGCTATTTTGCAACCAAATTTTTCTCCGACTCAGCTGGAGTAATCAGACGTTTGTACCACAGGAACCAGGGGGTATCAAGGAATCCAATAACGTTTTTACTGACCATTTGTCCTATTATGAGCGGCAAAATTGGCATGGTTCCCCAGAATGCAAGCGTCACAAAGATTATACTATCGAGTGTGAGATCAAGGACATCACTTGCGACACTTCTGAGCCACACCTGCTTTTCAAATTTTTGTTTAAGTTTATCAAACACAAAGGCATCGACATTCTGGCAGATAAGAAATGAAATCCAGCTTGCTATGGTAATTCTGATGC
Source organism: Caldifarciminota bacterium (assembly GCA_026986655.1). Taxonomy (GTDB): domain Bacteria; phylum Hydrothermota; class Hydrothermia; order B15-G9; family WFZT01; genus WFZT01. Next base: position 3,770 of record JALSOD010000058.1, read on the forward strand.
TCAGGGTAAAAAGTGCACGCCATGCACTTTCGTACTTGAAGAACGGAGCTGGAGTAAGTGCATTCATCATGAGTACAAAGACGATGAGTAAGACCTGGCTAACGAAGGCAATAAAAATCGCTATGTGTGTCTTCTTGCGGCCATAAACTTCGTTGATCATATCGATAGCCTGTGAGACAAATGGGTAAATAAAAATAGCTGAGGGAGCAACAAATTTATACACGATGAGATCAAAAATTACTATCCTCGAGGCAAAAATCTGAGAGGCTGCCATGTAAAGTACATACATCCCGGTTAGTGCGGCAAATCCAAGCTCAGGGAACCTCCGCACAACGTAAGCACTGAAATACGTAACTATAGTTAATGAGATAATCCAGTAAATCCAGACCATAGGTGTCTTTTAGGAATTTATAGTTAACCGCTTAATTCCATATAGAGTTTCCCCAAATCCCCCTTTGGCAAAAGGGGAATCAGGGGTTCCAAAAGTCCCCCTTGGTGAAGGGGGAAACAGGGGGA
>JALSOD010000059.1 GCA_026986655.1 Caldifarciminota bacterium
GTGGTTTTGAAAAATGGGGAGATCGTGGAGAAAGGTAAACATCGTGATCTCCTGAGATTAAAGGGGCTCTACTGGAAGATGTGGTCCCTTCAGCAGGAAATCCTGATTTCCTGAGGTTGGGAGTTGGAAAGGAGTTTCCAGTGGTGTTGGAAACTTTTCTTAAAAGTTTCCAACACCACTGGAAACTTGTATAATATAAACATGACAAATGAAGAACTAAGAGCCTATCTGGAAACAAAAAAGGATAGTATTGAAAGGTTGAAAGTGTTACCAAGAGATTTAACAATTTCACCCACCCCTGAATTTATCACATCAATTATAGGACCAAGAAGAGCCGGTAAAACTTATTCAATGTACTACCTAATTAAAAAAAATCAACTTGATCCCTCTGACTTTATTTTCCTTAATTTCGAAGATATAGGTATAGATAATACGGATGCGAAAATTATTGAGAGAAGTATCGCCCAACACGCCTATCTCTACGGTAAAGAGCCCAAATGGATCTTTTTGGATGAAATCCATAACTTACAGGACTGGCAGAGAGAAGTTTATACCATCTACGAGAGAAAAACTTATAAAATTGTTATCAGTGGGTCAACTTCTAAGTTGACTTCCAGAGAAATGGCTTCTTATCTGAGGGGAAGGAGTCTGAGTGTGCCTGTTTTCCCGTTCTCCTTTAAAGAAATTCTGAATATTCACGAATTTCAGAAAAGAGATCTATATTCTCTGAGTAGAAAACCTCAAATTATGAGATTGTTTGAGAGATATCTCCAAAATGGGGGATTCCCACAGATATGGCTGGAAGAAGATGTGAATCCGTTGGTATTCTTCCAGAATTACGTAGAGACAATAGTTTTTAAAGACATCGTGGAAAGGTACAGGATCAAAAACCCTCAAATTTTTCGGTCTTTGCTCCCTATATTAGCAAGCTCAAATGCCAAGGAAATATCTATAAAAAAGCTCTACCATACCTTTGAAAGTAAGGGCTTTAAACTGAGCAAGAGCAGCTTTTACAACTACACCTATTATCTTGAAGAAATCTTTGTGATTTATCTTTTGAGGAAACTTCGTTTTTCCGAAAGGGAATCGCAACTCTCGGTACCCAAACTGTATTTTCTCGATACCGGGCTCGTGAACTATTTACATTCAACCTCTTATAGCTCCAACTTCGGCAGATCGCTTGAGACTGTTGTATTTGTTGAATTACTTAAAAAGAAACTTTACGGAGAAATCTTCGGACTTTTTTACTGGAAAAACCTAACAGGTGAGATTGACTTCCTCATAAAGAAAACTCCCGGGAAAGTTTCAGATGTTATACAGGTGACTGATGTTACATCCAGAGAGGAATTAGAGGACAGAGAGTTGAGAATGCTTGCAAAGTCACAAAAAATCTTTCCAGAAGCGAAGAAATTAATTATAACAAGAGACTTTACTGGAGAAATTAACGGTATAGAATGTGTTTCAATTTTAAACTGGCTCCTCTCTCTTTGACATAACATGGTATGTTTTAGAAAAATACATCAACGTGAATTCAAGACAACAAATCAGGACCGTCTTCCATTGAGACCGTTCGAAAATTTCTTAATCATTAAACTGAATTTCCCACGATCTCCCTTCTCAAGAAGTGAGATATAATACCTCAAAAATCCCCATTTGTTAAAAGGGGAGTTAAAGAGATTTTAAAACGGTATTCATCCCCCTCACCCCCTTCTAAAGAAGGGGGATCTTGAGTTATAAGGCCACTTCCAGATAAGGAGATTTTTATCACCTCAAAAGCCCCGCTCTGGGGAAGGGGTTTAAAAGTAGATTTTTTACCTTGACCATATTTTTCAGACACTCTCACCCTCCACTTGACGTGGGAGGTGGAGCTTGATAACATAAAGCCATGAGTAACCAGATCTCCTGGAAAGTTTTACCCGCAAGGGACAAAAAGAAATTTCTTATCTTCTTTGTTACAGTTTTCGGTTTTACCATTCTGGTGTTCTTTGTGGCCGGGGTTTATTGGGCCCTCTTTTCCCTTGTTGTCCTTCTTGCTTCGCTATTTCAATTCTACACCCCCACAGAATACATTCTTGATGATGATGGTATAACCATAAAAAGGCCACTTTACACCATGAAAAAGGACTGGAGTGAATTCAGACGCGTTGTGGAGACCCAGAGTGGCATATTTCTATCACCCTTTTCGAGACCCTCGAGGCTTGATAGTTTCAGGGGGGTGCATTTATTAATTCAAAATAGGGAAAAACAGGAAGTAATCGAATTCATAAAGAGGAAGATACAGTATGACGATCAAAGAAAGAATTGAGATTCTCAAAGAAAGAATCGAAAATTCACTCGCAAAAGCCGGACGTTCAGAGGAGAATGTAATCATTGTAGGGGTTACAAAGGGCATAGATATAGAAAGAATCGTTGAAGGTATAAAATCAGGGATAAACATCCTCGGCGAGAACAGGGTTCAGGAAGCAAGAGAAAAGATTCCACAGATAACTTTGCCCTGTCAATGGCACCTTATAGGTCATTTACAGAAGAACAAGGTCAAGTACGCAGTCAAACTTTTTGACATGATCCAATCCGTTGACAGTGTGGAGCTTGCTCAACTCCTCAATAAAAAACTGGATAGGAAATTGGATATTCTCATCGAGGTGAATACTTCAGGAGAACCACAAAAATTTGGGGTACTGCCCGATGATCTGGCGGACCTTATCGAGGCCATTCTTGACTTTAAAAATCTTAATCTTCGAGGCCTGATGACGGTAGGACCTTATCCTGTTGAGGAGAAAAAATCCAGGGCTGCTTTTTCCCTCTTGAGAGAGCTTCGGGATCGCATGGAAAATCGGTATAATATCAAACTCCCAATTCTCTCAATGGGAATGACAGAAGACTTCGAATACGCTATACTTGAAGGTGCTAACATGCTTCGCATTGGTAGAGGCATTTATGGTGAGAGAAATTACTCATAGGAGGTAAGGAATGTTCGTATTTTCTAATTTTCTTATTGCACTTGCAAAAGTTATAGATATTTTTCTGAATCTCTATATGTGGGTCATTATTATAAGAGCCCTGATATCCTGGGTTAATCCTGACCCTTTTAACCCTATTGTGCGTTTCTTAAGAAACGTAACGGATCCGTTTTTAAATTGGATCAGACGTACTCTCAGACTTGGATACTTCGGCGGTATCGATATTTCCCCGCTAATAGCTATTTTCATAATATACTTTTTGAGGTATTTTTTAGTAAACACATTATTTGAAATAGCCGCAAGGATGAGGTGAGTCATGAAACTTTCACCACTCGAAGTTAAAAAGAGAGAATTTAAAACAAAAATGAGAGGATATGACCCTCAGGAAGTAAGAGCATTCCTCGAAATGGTTTCAAGAGATATGGAGGACACGGAGAGGGAAATTCGTGAACTTTACGAGAAGATGGAGGAAATGCAAAAACTTCTTGATCACTACAAAGAAATGGAGGAAACCATAAAATCCGCCATGATGACAGCCCAGAAAGCGGCAGAAGATATGAAAAACAATGCCGAGCGCGAGGCTGAATTGATCGTTGAAAAGGCCCGCATTCAGGCACAGGAAATAATTTCCAGCGCCCAGAAGGAACACGATGAGCTCCTCAATTCACTCGAAAACAAAAAGACCCAGCTTGAAAATGAGATTAAAATGTTAGAAAGGAAAAGACGTGCAATTCTTGAGGATCTTTATAACACTCTAAATCTTCACCTCGGTCTTGTAAAAGAGGAGTTTGAAAAAGAAAAATCATATCTCCTGGATGGAGAAGAGGAGGTTAAAGATGTCGGATCTGAAGAAGAAAATACTGGAAGCAGTGAACTTTCTGAAACAGGAGATTGATGAACCCCCATCAATTGGTATCATTCTTGGTTCAGGACTCGGTGGGCTCGCTGACGAAATCGAAAAAATAAAGGAAATTAAATACTGGGATATTCCAAACTTTCCGGTTTCAACCGTTAAAGGTCACGAAGGCAAACTGATATACGGGAAGCTGGCGGGGAAAACTGTCCTCGCCATGCAGGGTCGATTCCATTATTACGAAGGATACTCCATGCAGGAAGTTACCTTTCCTGTACGGGTCATGAAATTCCTCGGTGTTAAAACCCTCATCGTGTCCAACGCTTCAGGCGGGGTTAATCCAAGATTTGAGCCTGGTGATATTATGCTTATCTGGGACCACATTAACTTAATGCCTGAAAATCCTCTGCGCGGCAAAAACGACGAAACCCTTGGACCAAGATTCCCCTC
>JALSOD010000060.1 GCA_026986655.1 Caldifarciminota bacterium
TTATTGTCTGTTAATGTTACAACAAGGATTGCAACCCCACCCGGTCCATAGCCTTCAAAAATGGCATTTTCGTATTTGACACCCTCAAGTTCCCCGGTTCCTTTTTTAATTGCCCGCTCTATATTTTCCATGGGCATGTTGTAACTTTTTGCCCTATCGATAGCGAGTCTCAACCTCGGATTGTGGTCGGGGTCACCACCCCCAAGTCTTGCTGCTACCATAATCTCTCTAATTAGCTTCGTAAAAATTTTTCCTCTCTTGGCATCAACTTTTGCCTTCTTGTGTTTAATTTGTGCCCACTTTGAATGTCCAGCCATGTTTTGCAACCTCCATTTTTGGTTATTTTAATAGATTAAAGAATAAAGCACAATATTCACTCCCATTTTAAATGCTTCCTCCCTCTTAACGGGAGGATCATTGTGCCTCGGAGTCCATCCATCTGAAATATTCGTATTGTAGGTGTAAAACAGGGCCACACGTCCCCTCACTATTATTCCATAACCATGGGGCGGCCCTTTATAGTGCTCATGGATTTTGGGGAGACCCTTGTTAAATTGGTAAAAAACGTGGTAGATGGGATTATTGAATGGCAACTCAACTAACTTTTTGTCGGGGAATACTTTCTTTATCTCCCTTCTAAAATACTTATCAAGGCCATAATCATCATCCACGTAGAGGAATCCACCATTTTCAAGATATTTTCGGAGGTTTTGCACTTCCTCCTTTGAAAGTTTGATATTTCCGTGCCCCGTCAGGTAAAGAAACGGGTATTTGAACAAATTAGGGTCATCCAGAGAAACCACATACTCCCTCGGTTCAACCTTCAGATAGGTATGTGAATTTAAGTACCTGGCAAGATTGGGAAGCACATCTGGATCATTATACCAATCGCCACCTCCGTTGTACTTCACACGGGCAAGTTTTAAATCAAAATGGCTTCCACTTAAGAGGAGAAGGAATAGAATTAACACTCTCATATTGGCATACCATTATAAGACGAAAAATTGCAAATCTCAAATGAGAGGGTAAAGTTAGGAATTTGAAAATTGCTATCTTGGAAAATAGCCCCTATGGATACCTATCGGCCAGGTAAAATAACTTTCCCACACATAATTTAGATCAAACTTGTTTTTAAAACCGGTCAAAATAGAGCTTTTAAATCCATCTATTTTCAAGCATTATCAATGGTTTTGTTGCAAAAACTTATGGAGAGTTTTATAAATTACCTATGTCCTCTTTTAAAAGGGTGGAGGAAATAGTACCTTACAGGGGTATTAAGCATGCAACTGTGGAATTGCTTGATAATGAGGGAAAATTCATCACATGGGGACAATTTTCTACCAGGCTTTTAGGATACACCAAAAGAGAGGCGTTAAAAAAGTTAACCTTAAAGGACATACTGGAATCTCCGAAAGATTTTGACACTATCTGGAACGACCAGGGAAGGACTGACTACTTCTTTGGTTACACCAATATAAAAAACAAGGAAAACAAAATTTTTAGAGCTTATCTTGCAATCTGGCGGCACAAAGAGACAGAACTCAATACCGTGATGATCCTCAGCACCGAGGAGATGGAGCTTATTTTTAAGGAGTATAAAATTCTTTTTGACTCCCTCCCTGACCCGATTTTCATTCTTGATAACAATTTTACAATCGTTAAGGCTAATGTTGCTACATGCAAAGCTCTAAATAGGGATATATCCGAAATTGTCGGAAAAAAATGTTATGAAATTGTCCACGATGACTCAAAACCGCCAGAGAATTGCCCCCACAAAAAGTTATTAGAAGACCATCAATCACATACAGAAGCAATATTTGAAAAGAATTTAGGTGGATTAAATATGGTAACAACCACACCGATTTTCTCCGAAGACGGAAAACTTCTGGGTTCCATCCACGTAACAAAGAATATAGATGAACTTCGCAAATTGAGAGAAGAATATGAATTCTATTTTAACTACTCTCCTTCTATTAACGTCATCATCAGATCTGATCTTAAGATTCAGGCCGCAAACATAATGGCTGCCCAAACACTAAATTACAAAAAAGATGAACTTATAGGGAAAAGTTTCCTTAGTATCATCCATAAATCGGACAGAAAGATAATAAAAAGTAATATTGAGAAAGTTTTAAAAGGAGAGTTCGTTCTTCCATTTATTGCCAGATTTCAAGGCAGAAAGCGAGAACGAACTCTATTGCTCTCAATTATTTCCCCTCCCAGTGAAAAGGACAAAAATCCACGAATACTTATGACAGGAATGGATGTTACACCCCTTATTGACCTTCAGAAGAAACTCGTATTAAGTGAGAGAAAATATGAAACAATATTTAACAAATCTAAGGATAGCATCATAGTTCTTGATGAAAAATTCCACATTGTTGAGATAAACACCTCCACAGAGTTTCTTTTTCTGAAAAAGAAGAACGAAATAATAGGAAAGCGCATCTCTTACTTCCTCGGTAAGGAGTTCGAGGAAATAATGGAGGAACTTAAAAATGGGGATGAGATTCAGGATAAACCTTATAAGTTTCAGAGAGATGGTAAAAAAAGTTTACATCTTCTTGTTTCCATCAGCAAATTTAGCAGTTTTGAAGGAACGAAATATTTTGTTTATCTGAGGGATGTATCAGAAATTATCCAATATGAGGAAAAATTAAAAGAAAACTTTAATAAGTTATCAATACTATTTGATGAAATTGTGACAGCCATGTCAGATCTCGTAGAAACGAGAGATCCTTACACAGCTGGTCATCAGAGGAAGGTAGCACATCTTTCCGTTCTTATTGGAAAGGAAATGGGTCTGTCTGAGGAGAGGCTCAAGGCGTTAAAATACGCTGGATTAACTCATGACATCGGGAAAATTGCAATTCCGTCAGAGATTTTGACAAAACCTTCAAGATTGACGGATCTTGAATATGAAATGATCAAGAGACATCCAGAGATTGGATACAAGATACTAAAGGACATCGATTTTCCATGGCCGGTGGCAGAGATCGTTTATGAACATCATGAGCGATTAGATGGATCAGGATATCCACGAGGGCTAAAGAATGGGGAGATTCTTTTCGAGGCAAGGGTCCTTGCTGTCGCTGATGTGGTTGAGGCAATGAGTTCCCACAGACCTTACAGACCAGCCCTTGGGATAGAAGCAGCTCTTGAGGAAATTCAGAATAATAAGGGGAAACTTTACGATCCTGATGTCGTGGAAGCATGTTTGAAGGTATTCAAAAAGGGGAAATGTAAGTTGCAGTGATTTTTTTAGAAATTATCTATATCAATTTGTATCGAGACTTATCAGGGAATTATAAATGAGAGTATTTTGAGAATGATGGGCTTAGGAGATTTAATTAAAAGGTGTTAATTTTTAGTGGTTGGTAGATAGGAGACATAAAATAAAAAACCCGGGCTACGACCTACTTTCCCACACCCTCGCGGGTGCAGTATCATCGGCCCTGGCGGGCTTAACTTCCGTGTTCGGAATGGGAACGGGTGTTACACCGCCGGTATGGTAGCCCGGGTAAATTTTCTACTTACTTTTTACGTGAGCATCAATTTCTACAGTTTGTGAAGTTATAGTAAAATTCCCAAGAACTGCAGTTATCAAAAAATCAACAACATCGTAATAAGTTTTAACCCTTACTTTGTCTACATTCTTCCCTTCAAGCATAGGGGCAGTACTGTTATTTGTAATTGGAACCAAACCCCATAGTGCATAAAAGACTCTTTTCTTGGCCGTGTAATTTACCGGTTCTATATCAGACGCCAACTGTATTTTCTTTCCCGTAGGTGCTTCAATTCTCACAGTTGCACAACCTGTTACCAATAAGCCAATTAAAATAACCCCCATCATCAATAACTTTTTCATAAAAACCTCCTTCTCCCAACTGTGGTTAAGGAAGAATTTTAAAAATAATGGGTTTGGTTCAGGTAATGTGGTTAAGTCGCTCGGCCTATTAGTACCGCTCGGCTCAACCCATTACTGGGCTTACACCTGCGGCCTATCAACCTCCTTGTCTTGGAGGGGCCTTAGTCTCGCGTCTTGCGACACGAGACGGGAGACCTAATCTTGGGGTGCGTTTCCCGCTTAGATGCTTTCAGCGGTTATCGCGTGGGAACGTAGCTACCCAGCTGTGCCCCTGGCGGGACAACTGGTACACTAGAGGTTCCCCCACCCCGGTCCTCTCGTACTAGGGGCAGCTCCCCTTCAAGTCTCCTGCGCCCACGGCGGATAGGGACCGACCTGT
>JALSOD010000061.1 GCA_026986655.1 Caldifarciminota bacterium
AGATTTCCTGCGATTGAAATTGGAAACGTTGTCAAAACAGGTGTTTCATCAACGTCTACGGGTACACCGATCCACCTCAACATATTTTTCATCAAAACTGTAGCAGAATCATAACCTGAAACAGAGCTATTTATAGCCTCCCACGGGAACGTTAAATAAACAAGTTTGTATGCTCCTGAGTAGCGTATTCCCGCGGAATTCCCATTGGATCTGTAGGTAAGGAGAGAGATTCCACCGTTAACAGGTAAAACTGCGTCTTTTGAATTAGCATTGTTTGCTCCACCTGCTCCAAAAATTACAAAGCTCATTCCATTTGAAATAGGGTCTCCTGAGACGCCGACAACAAAGTAATCAGATACAGAGGAGTCTATATATGATGCGTGAAAATAATTTCTCAGGAATGATGATCCTCTGAGAGTTTGAGCAGCATTTTGACTTGAAATTATAAAATTAGTTCCAGCATTCATTGCAGTTTCAATCGTATCCAATTCTTCCTCGGTAAATGGGGTGGATTCTTCACCAGTAAACCAGATAACTACGTTATGTTCTCCAAGACCGTAAATCCCACTTAAAGAAGGAACTCCCTGGTCTGAAACACTCCAGTAGTCAAAATTTATATTAATTGAATTAAGAGCATCTATATAGTAGTGCTCATTATTCGTTCCACCATCATCGTCAACTATTAGCACATAAGGTTGAGAAATCTGAAAAAATAATGTATCTCTTCCGATGACAGGACCTGGGCTATCTGTTATAAATCTAAGTTCAATCATACCAGTTACAGGAGATGCAGTATCAACAACAGTAAAGCTAATGGGATCAGTCAAATTGTTGGCCGTATCTCCTGGCTGTAAGGTGCCAAAAATTGAAACAGAGTCGTTAATCACAACTTGTGGCACAAGAGATCTTGCAATAACTCTCAGATATTCAGCAGGTTGCCAACCAGTAGAATCGGTTAGTGAAATTCTAAGTTCAACTGTCTCACCTGGATCGGGACGACCGTCACCATCGCCATTGTCAGAAAAAGAATAATGTTGAATTGAGACAAAAGATAACAATCTTCTACCAAGTAAAGAGACTGCTTTGTATGCATTCACACGGCCAGCTCCCAGATTTCCCGAAAGGTAATAGGAGTCATTTATAGAATCAGCGGTAGTTAGTATAATAGACTTTATACTGTCAGGAGGGTAAAACGGCGCTATGGAACGTAAAAGTCCGACAACACCCGACACGAATGGGCTGGCCATAGAAGTACCATAAAAGGAATCATATCCGCCACCAGGAATTGTACTAAGTATATTGTCCCCAGGAGCAGCAATATCAACCCACCTACCGTAATTTGAGTAACTGGATTTACGGTCATATTGGTCTGTAGCTGCTACTGAAATAACAAGTGGATGAGCTGCAGGATAACTTGGAGAACTTGTATTTTCATTACCCGCTGCAGCCACCAATACCATCCCGTGATTGTGAGCATACTGGAAAGCAGTCCCGAGAGATCCTATCCACCCTCCCCAACTCATATTAAATACATCTGCCCCCATGTTTGTTGCATAATAAACTGCTGAAACTGAGTTTGATAACCAGTGAGATCTGATCGCAAGTATTTTACAATTAAAGCCAACTCCAGCTACCCCAAGACCATTATTAGTCACTGCGCTCGCGATGCCAGCCACATGTGTACCGTGAGTATAATCTGGACCATTATGAGCAGGAGATGGATCATTATTGCCTTCATAAAAATCCCATCCTACAAAATCATCAACTTTGCCGTTACCATCATCATCTATACCATTTACATCACCTGGATCAAAAACCCAGTGTCCACTAATATTTTCAATCACATGCCCATCCCCATCAGCATCCTCTCCAAGGTTCTGGTAAATATTATCAACGAGATCTTCATGTCTCCAATCCACACCTGTATCATCAATGCCTATTATAATCGAAGAATCTCCTCTGGTAATGTTCCATGCTCCAATGGCATCCGCTACTGAAAGGCTCCACTGAAGATGAAGATACGGATCGTCAGGATAGAAAAAATAGACCTTGGCATAATCTGGATCAGCATATTTAACATCTTTAAATTCTCTAAGTTCATCAACAAAATTAAAAACATTAGCAGAGGAATCAAATTTTATGAGGTAGATCAAGTCAAGGCCAAGAGATTTCGCATCTTCTGGCATTTTTGGATCAACAATTAATCTTTTGAGACTTGTCACACCATATTTAGTAAAAACTTCTTTAAATTCAGGTAAATCGAATGGTGACAATACATTCTTTTCGAGCTTTGACCTCAATGATTGATGAAACTGAACAACTGCATAACCGGGTCTTACTGGATTTAAAAGAGAAATTAGAAAATAAGAGATTAAAGCAACCATTTTTTACCTTCTTATAAATAGGGTGAGGCTTGCGCGTAGCGCAAGCCTCACCCTATTTATCAATACGCTATACTCGTTTATTTAACCACCACAAACTTTGATACAAGTGTCTCTGAATTCGCAGCCATCTTCACAAGATATACTCCCTCAGCAAGATTTACAGGCAGGGATATAGAGTGTGAGCCTGCATTCGCAATAGCATTGTATAGAGTGGATATTTTTCTTCCAGTTATATCATAAAGATCAATGTTTACTTTTGAATCACGTGGAAGCGTAAATGAGAGCTCAGAATTGCCTCGAACCACTGATGGTACCTTAAGACTATATCCCGGTACCTGCATATGACCTTCACTCACACCAACTGTAAATGTAGTACCGTAGAAATAAACCTGATCTGGGGTGTTTGCATCTGTATAAGAACCTACTACATGAATTACGTTATTATCTTTATATAGTCTTGCAGGAATTTCAAATGATTCTTCTTCCATAGAGTCAGGAACGGCTTCAATAGTAGTATCAGTCCATGTAGCTCCTCCATCAGTAGAGACCAGAAGACCAATATCTGGTAATGTATCTGAGCCATTGATGAAGAATGCCTTATAAACAGCTACAAGGGTGCCATCGTCTGTAATTCCTATATCTGGTTGTGTAGCAACTGTAGAACCATTACCATCTCCTTCGAGGACTGTTGCAGTCCAGTTAGTCCATGCACCCGGGTGTCCGCCACCTGGTGTATAATACCAAATGTCTCCATATTCATGGTTACCGGTCCCGAACTTCCATATGATATGAGGTTTGTTATTTGAGTCAAGGACGAAGTTATATCCGTACCACCATCCACCAGCCGAGTCATATGGGGCGCCACCAGTGGCATTCCATAGAGGAATGGTATCCACCCAGGTTTGTCCTCCATCCATAGACTCCATAAATACTGGAGCTATGGTAGCACCATAACCGTAATCAAATAGCCAGTCTGTAACAACGGCAATGTATCCATTAGATCCTATTCTCGGAATAGGGGTGTCGTTCCAGCCACCTGAAATGGCGTTTGTGATAAATGTATCCGCATTCCAGTTTGTTCCACCGTCATAAGATACCCAGTAATAAGAGCTACCATCGAAGATGTTCGCAGCAAAAACAATTATTGTATCACCAGAAGCATCTGCTGATGGAAGCCAGCAGTTCCACTGCTGGGAGTTTGGAAGTTCAACAACATTGTAAAGGCCCTGTGGCCAAAGTACATCCCATGCAATCTTGACAGGACTTGGCTGATAAGCTCCATTTACATAAGCAGCTTCATGCCAGAAAAATAGAGGACCTTGATGTGCCCAATGCTCCGGCCAAATAACACCAGGGTAAATTCTTCTAACAGCATTTGTACTTAGATCGTGAGTGGTCCATGATTGCCCACCATCGAATGAAATTGCGACTTTAACATTCTGGAAAATATTTGCAGGATCTCCAGAAGGTTCTCCATAAATTACGACAACAGTATCTCCATGGACTGCAATGTTCTTTCCGGGTGAGCCAAGTAATGCTCTTATATCTGGTATAGGACCCACGGTATCCCGAGGCATGAGTTTTGCAGAACCTGACACATTCCAGTAACCATCAAGTTTACTCAGGGCCTTTTTATTTGAGGGAACCTTAGCAAATACCATACTCCCCGCAATTAGCAGGGCTACCATTACTTTTACTACTCTATTCATACTACACCTCCTTTTAATTTTAATTTGAATTTGATTCTTCTCGAATTTTTTCTAAAATTATCCAGTAATTATCAGGATCAAATGGGTCTCCGGAAAATGACCAATTTGGATCCAGAATCTTTAATTCTTCCACACAATTAGCCATTAACCCGCTCCAGAAATAACTCTCCGCGAGTACTATTCTCACCCCTCTTTCTCCAATGTATGGATAATGGAGAAAGTTATTTTGTATACCGTGAAGAAGAGCAGCCTTGGCATAAGATATAGCAGTCATTAAGTATTTCCCATCAGTATTTGATGCAGCAGCTACTGCTGTTCCTATATGAGCAAACAAATTTGTTTGTAAAGAATCCACTTCAGAAATATCCTTAAAAGTAAAATAATTAACAACGAGTGTGTCTTTTATGTGAGGTCCTATTAAACTATCATATAAAACTGTAGCTTTTATAACTATCGTAGAATCGGTAATCTGTCTTAATGCTTGATTTACATAGTTTATGGTAGCGGAACTAACACCTATAATCGGTCTATGCTGTAATTCTACAACTGTAAAAGTATCTACTTCATCTCCCATGGTGTCTATCTCAAGCCAGTATTTTTCAGTATCGGATGGAAGGACAATCTCATGAAAAACCGGCTGAACCATACTGCCACCACTCAGAATTATAGCAAATGAAAAAGCTGATTGTGCAACGTCTGGTGTGTTTAATCCCACATCACTCCATGCAAGACCAAGATGTGCCTGTGGTATAGTATTATCCATTCTTATAACTTTTTCAAAAGTAGCCTTTGCAACAACAAAATCAAGACTGTCATAATGCTCCCATGCTGAATCGAGCACAGTTAGAGGTTCTTCAGGAGGAGGAAAAACATTAGAGTTCTTAACTCCACAACTCACAGCTATAAAACTAAGAACTGCCAGTGAGAATAAAAGTTTCTTCATTTCAATCCTCCTTTACCTTAAATAAATCATTTTCTTAACAGATTTCCTGTTAGGCGCCTCAAACTTTATAAAATAAACCCCCGGAGTTAGAATAGAAGTGTTAATATAAATCACGTGATATCCTGTTTTCATCTTACCGTGATACACTCTTTTTACCAGTCTGCCAGAAGAATTGTATATATCTATATTTACCTTGTCAGATTGAGGCAGTACTACAGCAAGCTCAATTTTATTGGTAGATAACACTAAAGAACCATTCAATATCGAAAAATTGAATTTCATTCTATGAGAAGCACCTTTTCTCAACTGAAAAACACCAAATTTCCTGGTTTTAAATACATAAGAATTATCACCAACAATATATGTTGGAACAGGTCTCCAATCTCCATCTTCATATCTGTAAACGGATAAATTAGAAACCATTATTGGTGACTTTAAGGTAATTGTAACATCCCTGTTTCCAATTAAATGATCGTTTCCGATGACAAATACATCAGATGTCCCTGAATCTGCACCTTTAAATGTCCTTTCAGCGTAATCTTTATTGATTTTATCTATCAGCAATGGGGTAGAAGAGATAAATGTCATAGACGGAACATTAATTATTACATCTCCATCAAGTGCCAAAATTGTTCCACCGTCTGATGTAATACTTTGCATACTTATTGTATCTAATGAAACCTCAGCCTCGTTTCCAGCAAGATCCTGGGCTTTAACTGATATAAGTATATCCCCATTCAAATCGAGAGATATAGGGGTAAAATAGTTATAAACACTGTCTCCTTTGTTAAGCAATTTTAAAGCATAATTCCTCACAATAGGCGAATCGGTAAGAGTGGAGAAGGTAACCACAGGAGCAGGCACATTAACATCAGACATGAGTCCATAAAATTTACTTCCAACTTTATCATATCCTGATAAATACATTTGTATAAATCTTGGATTTCCTGGATTTTGAAGGGCGTATGAACCCACCACGTGAGGTGCTGTAGTATCTTCCGATATGTAGTAAGAAATTGTCTTATTAACGTTTGAATTCGCAATCAAAAATTTAAATGCACTACAGGTATCAGGGGTAAAAGTCAATGAAAATCTTCCGAGGGAATCCATTGAGATAACATGAGCTATAGAATCTCCACCACACACTACAAAAATTGACAGATAATTCTGGTCACCATCACGTGTATTAAATCTTACTCCAGTGGTATCTTGTATTACATCACGCCATACTGAGAAACCTGCCGGAGCCATAACCTGAGGAGTCTTTTGCTCATCTGCACTTGGCAAATCTGATATCGCATCTGATTTCACATGAATGGTATCCATTGGTGGATTAAATCCATAAACAGTATCCACCATAGAACCATCAAGATTTGTTAAATACAGGGTCCTGTTAAATGTCAGAGCAAGATACCATTTTTGTGCAAATAGAGGTAACGAATCCTTTCCGTTTGTGTATTTCTTTATTATTCTATCAAGCGACCTATATCCTCTCAGTCCCCCGTGTAAAACATCTTTTGTAATAATGGTATCACCATAAAGTTGAGACAGATAATCAAACCATAACAACATTCTTTCTCTATCAATTTCCCTTGCAACGGGCGAATTCAACCACTGATGTGTATAATCCAGTAAAGGGCTATTAAGGTATTTCTTGTTACCAAGATATGATATACCACCTGAAACACCGTCGGCAAAGTCAAATCCACATTTATATGATGCCCAAGCTGCTATACCTGTGATTTCAGCAGGGTGCGCATTCATATCAAGAGACCAGACTGCATATCTTCCTATCAAGTAACTAATAAACGCCTGCAATTTAGATTGATTAATACTTCCACTAACAATAAACTTGGAAAGGTCTACGACAATAACTTCTCTTTTTGTAGAGTAGCTATAATCAATTTCTTCGTCCCGGGGATCAAAGTATCCATAAACTGGGATTACTGTAGGATCAGTAGCATTAGATGTCTGAACCAACCTTGTTAGAATAACATATACTCTTGGATCGTTATCTATATCTACAAGATCGTTTGGATTAATTTTTAACTTTGAAATTATAGTATTAAGAACGCTTACACTATCATTTTCGAGAAGGCTTGCAACAGTGGCTACGGATCTGTCTGTCATTAGACTACCAACACCATTAGAAACATTTTCCCACATTGACAATGAATCGCTGTATCGGTATATCCCCTCATCGCACCCAAGATAAAGTTTACCGTCGTCATTATAAATCGTGTAAACATTTTTACTTCCAAGTAACCTCAGGGTTTCAAGGCCATTTGAAAAATCCTGCCATGTGGTACCATTATCCGAAGATTTGAAAACACCGCCGCCAAGAAGTGATACATAAATTGTATCACCGTCAAGAATCACATCAGTAACGGGATATTCAAACTGACCGAGGGTTCGCCAGGAATTTCCATAATCCTGTGTTACAAAAAGACCACTGTCTGCAGCAACATAAAATCTTCCTGAGATGGAATCGAAGCGAATATGATACACCCTCCCAAAATTGACATTTAAACTATCCCAATCGTTATTTTGCCATCTATAAACACCGCTCGAAGCTCCAATTAATAATCTCGAAGAGTCAGATGGATCCTCACAAATAGCGTAAACGGTATCCGTTAGTGTACCCTTTAAAGTATATGAAGATGACGAATTAAATCCCTGAGTCTCCACCCTGTATACCCCAAAAGCGGTCGCTGCATATATCACCTGTCCCCTTGCGCCAAATCCTCTTGTTTGATAATTAACGGCCAGACCGTAGACAATTGTATCAGCAAATGCCTCAAGCTTCCAAGCGCCTGGTGTTTGAGTAAATATAGAACTAAAAAGGCCATCTGAAGTAGCCGCGAATATCACCGCTTTAATAGCTTGAAGACTATCGTCTACATAAGTAAAATCATGGATATCCATGTCAGCAACAACAACAGTGTCACCCGTTCCTCTAATATATCGGTCTACTTTCAAATCCATCCCTGACAAACCTCTTTCCCATATCCAGTTTTCACCATCTGAACTATTATAAATATACGCTGGATCCTGTCCCGGGAGTCTCTTGGAGCCAATCCATAACTTATTGTATGAATTACCAATATGGAATTTGCCTATTTTAATGATAGCTACTCTATCTGCTGATACTATATAAAAATTTCTGCCCTTAAATCTAACTACTCCTACCTGAGGAAGAGTATCTCTATTTAATATCAGTCTAAAATTGTTAACATAAAAGCTTATTGTATCTCCTACCTCTTTTGCAGTTAATGTTGAAAAAATCATCAAAAAAAGAACAACTCCAATTTTTTTTAATCGCATGTCAAACCTCCTTTTATCGTTCAAATGTTAGTCCCAATCTTAACACATCTGGTAAATGACCAAAGTCGTTGTAAGAAAAATCTACCTTTTTATTTCCTCCAAGATTAATTGTAGCGCCAGCACCTAAGCCTCCTTCGTCGAGATTAAAATGATATCCTGCACGTAAAACAATCATCCGAATCGGTTCCATTTCAAGACCAACAGCAAACGATTCAGCGTTATCTTTCGGGTTGATTATTTCAACTGAAGCTGTTAATCTCTTAATTTTATTACCCTCTTTTATAATATCACCAGCAATACCTAATCTAAATGTAAGAGGGAGAGAATAGCTTTCGTATTTTCTCTTCTCAGTCGTTACCTCACTTCCCTGCATAAGCCAGAGGTCATAATCACCTTTAGGAGACATATCAGTTCCAAGATTTTGTAATGACATAGCTACTCTAATAGATTTAAAACCTGTGTAGAAATATGTACCTGCATCAATAGCAAACGAATATGCACTTGTAACACTACCCAGATTTTCCTCAATAAATTTAATTGACACACCGGCTGCAAACTTATCAGTGTAAAATCTTGACATTGCGAGACCCAACTGCAATGCAGAGTACGAGAAAGTACCTGTTTCAACAATATTATTATTTTTATCAAACGCTGTACCTTCAAATCCTCCCATATAAATTCCACTTACAAAAAAAGAAAAAGTACCCAATGGGTACTTAGGGAAAATCACAGCAAAAGCTGGAACTCTACCATCAGCAATCCAGTTTGAATAACTCGTAAAAAACGCAAAATTTTTTATGTGTGCAATTCCTGCTGGATTCCAAAATACGCTTGAGGGGTCATTTGCAATAGCGACGAAGGCGTCACCTAATCCAGAGGCACGTGGAACAACACTGATGGATAAAAATTTTGCTCCAGCACTTCCAACAGGTTCCTGTGCATAAAGGGAAGAAAATGCCATGACTGCAATGACAAATAATTTCTTAATCATCACAAACCTCCTTATTTGAGGATAAGAAACTTCCCAATTTTATAATTTCCATCTGGCGTCTCTACCTTATATATATACACACCTGAAACAACCTTCTGACCGGAGCGAGATAATAGGTTCCAGCTTTCTGATCCATCAGTAGATGAATTATGAACAATAGTTTTTACAAGATCTCCACTAAGAGTATAAATCCTAATTATAGCCTGAGGAGGCAAATTAACAAATTCAACTTTATCGGCAATTTCAGAAGCAGTCCAGGGTGCCGAACCCCTGTAGGGATTCGGCACAACTTTGACCTTGTTAACGGAACTTGATGGTTGTGTTCCGATAACAAGAGCAAGGGGGTTACCATTTTCATCTTTCTTGTAATTATTCTTAGGACTTTCAAGTGAATCATCATCAACAGCTACAACAACATAGTAATAAGGGAAACCAACAGAAACTGTTGTATCTATATATGAATGGACAAATCCACCTGTTGAGTCCTGATGGAATTCCGCAAGTAATTTCCAATTAGAGGGAGCAAAAACAGCTCGATAAACCCTGTATGCCACCACATCTACAATACCTTTTATAGGATCAGGTGTACGTTCTGCGTAGTCATCCCATATAAGCTCAACACCTCTTTTAGTGTAGGAATACCTTAAACCAGGAGCGGATGGTGGAACAGGTATATTCCAGTGGGAATCCTCGTCTGGAGCAGAAGGGTGCACAGGATCACTATGTTTAGCGCCAGCATAGTACGCTTTTAGCGCCCATTCCATGACCTGTCTTAATCCCATCAACCATCCTCTTCCCCAATAGCTATCATATCCACCGTTCATTCCCTGTCCTACACCAACGACCCAGACAAACTTTAATGTATCCCCTGGTCTTAAAGTATACGGTCCAACAGTGGAAAGGAATCTATAATCAAACTCTGATGCATGAAGGTCTTCAGGATGTGGAGCATATCTATAATAATGCCCATTCATATAGGTTGCTCTATGGTGTCCTTTTAGATAATTATAAATATCTTCATCAGTAGCAGGGTCACTTTCCCAATTCCACCACTGATGAGACCACGGCCTCACAATTCTCAATGTATCACCATTGTGTATCCAGATTGAGTCTGACGGACTTGGAGGCGCATACAACCATGCACCTCCTATATAGCCAGCACAAGCACCTCCTTCTCCCGTATCATCACCTGGATCTGCTGGGTTATCTCCATCATATATATATGAAATACCACGTGGTATCAGGTATCCTTTTATAGTATCCGTATCACTTCTGACAATTGTCCACGCTGCAGTACTATCAATAATATTTTCATCAGATTCATCCCCCCACACAAGATATTGATCCGGAATTCCATCAGAAATACTTAGAAACGTATCAGGAAGAACAGTAAAACTGTCCACGGGCTCTCTATGTCTAAAAGAAGGATTATTCCACTCGCCGTTTGTCCAGCCATCGAAACTAACAAAATCGTCTATATGTGGATCAGAGGGATCAGCTCCGCAAACATCACAGTCATACCACATTCCAAGGAACAGGCTGTCAAGTTCAGCAGGTGGAGATGATCCTATATCGCATTCGTTAGGGTCATAAGTTATATAAATCTCGTGTGCAATAAAATTATTGTATGGATAGTGAGGCCATGCAAGAGTGTGAACAATCACCTTAATTCCCGTGTGTCTTCCGGATGTATTATTGGGATCACTTTTAAAGTCATTAAAAGAGGTAAATACATCCCAAGCGGACTTCCTCGGTCCGGCGACCGAATTATAGTCACTGGAATATACCCATTCTCCTTTCGGGTAGTTATGAGAAGTTACATAAACGTTATCCCCAACTTTAAGGCCTATAGTGAAATAGCTACCCCAGAGATAATAAGGATGACCATTACCACCAGGCCAGTCATAGCCATAATCACCATTATTAAAATCACCGCCAAGACTACCAAAATTGCTCATGTAATTCCAAACGTTCCCCACAGTAATATTGAATTTTTCCTGGGAAGAATCTTTAGTTTTTACCCTATTACAGGGACAATTTTTATCTCTCGCACCTAAAAAGGAAAGTATCAAGAAAGATACTACCACCAAAAATTTCTTATTCATAATTACGTTACCTCCTTAAAATCCCTTCAATTTAAACTCAAGACCAACTCGGGTAATCCTACCTGGATAATAAACTCCTGGATTTTTTACCTCACCTTCAGGTTGATGAAATTGAACGTACCAATTAACATCCTCAAAACTGCTAAGATCTCTCCTATTCGTTAGATTTAATATATCTACAAAAAATCTGATCTTAGCCTTGCCAACCTCAAAGTTTTTAATAAACTTCATATTTAGCTGCATGTGAGAAGGAAGTCTTTTTGAATTAATCTTTTCAACTGCATCACGTGGCGTCCTAATAGGTGGAGTGTAAGGGTAACCGCTACCGTATGTAAACTGGAACATCAAGCTAAAATTGTTTAAAAATTTCATATTTGCAAAATATTTATTCTTTGGATAAACAACTCCAAAGTTGGCAATTAAACTGTGCCTCTGGTCCCAATCAAGAGGAGATTCTTTATGAGGTAGCGGATAACCTCTCCACATCCAGTCATATGCATTAAATGGAGATGAGAAAGAACCATAAGCGTATTGTAAAGTATAATCCAGAGATAGGGTTAGATAAGGCAAGAAAGCACCACCTGGTCTTTTAGAAAAAGAAAACTCAATCCCTCTTACTGTTCCCCAATCCTCGTTAACATAAGTTGAATAATTTCCACCAGCTATACCATAAGAAAATTGTTTCAATCTCGACCATCTTAATATATCTTTGTAAAAAGCAGTAACATCAATTAGCATCTGATTATTAAATGCATGTTTTAATCCGAGTTCGTATGATATGGTCTTTTCAGGTTCAATATTTGCATTACCTATGATTGGGAAAGCCCCGGAAAATACATAGTTACTCAAAATTTGGTAAAACGGTGGTATCTGTAAATAATGTCCATAAGTAAAGTGTAGTACATCCCTAATCGTGATAGGATGGGAAACTCCAAGCCTGGGGCTAATATACCATTTGGAGCCTACCTTAACAGGGTTCTTAATCATTCTGATGGTTGGCCACAATGAATCTGATATAAATGGATGAGCTGTGTCAGATATACCAAATCCACCTGAGTTATAGTAATCCAACCTGAAACCAACTTTCGCTATCATACCTTCCATTTCAATTTTGTCTCTAATATATGCAGCAAATACCCACGGTACAGCTGGATGATCATTAAACCAATTAATAAATGTATAAGGATCACCAGGTCTGCTCTTTAAATGAGGATTTAATAAAGTTAAATAGACATTACCTCCTGAAGCATAATCTGCACCATAACGAGTTATGTTTATCCTCTTGTACTCAACACCTGCAAGAATCTCATGATGTCTTGTCACCTGACTTGTGACCTTTGTTGTAAAGGTCAGATAATTACTGTTTCCATAATACCACTGACTCCTTTGCCAGGTATTGTTTCCAGGAAGATACTGGCTTCCAACTTTTAAAAGCGTATCAATAACTTCTACAATACTATCCGTAAATTCATGTCCTTTTAATGGCCATGTGAAAGGGAATTCATAAAAATCATTGGAAACCTGTAAAACAGTATCCACATATTCTCCCTGAGAAGGATTATAAGCACGGACAACGAGTACCTTAAGGTCAACATTCGACCTCTGCCCCCACCCCTCTGTATTTAATTCCGTGTAAAGGGTATCAACCACGGAATCTCTTATAGGGTCTCTTATTAATAACTCACCAGCTTCAGGCCACCATTTTGGACCAGAACCAATAGATGGATATAATGCCTGCACCTTTGAATCCCACCAGTAATAAGGTATCTCCACATAACCTTCAGACCAGTGAATCTGAGGATAAATAGTATCCCCATTAGGTGAAACGTAACAAAATGTAGTATCAATAAATAATGTATCTATATTTAACCAACGTCCTCTTGCTGAATCAATCAAACCATGTGTCTTAAATGTATCTATAACAAATTTCTTAAAGTAATCAATGTCTATTTCAACAAATCCGTCTTTATCCCTATCAGCAAAATCGTCCACACCGTCACCATCTACATCCTCAATTACGTTTGATTCCAGTTTCCTTCTAAAATACCCCAGTCTCATTTCGAGATATGCTCTTGATGAGAAAATTTTATTTACACCAAAAATGAACTGTAATTGATTGTCGTCAGAATAAGAAGTATGATTTAGTGCGAGTCTCCAGTAAGGAGAATAACCTCTATTATGGCTCTTAGCCCAAAAACCACTTGTAAAGAATTTCCATGAAGTAAGAGGATACGTTATCTTCCACTGAAAATTCCTTCGAGAGTTCCAGTATTTAGGATCTGTGGAAACAGGAAACCTCCCTTTATTAACCTGGTATTCTCCAGAAACAAAAAACTTTGCTCCGTTTCTTCTCTTTGGATTTATCGGTCCTCCAAAACTGAATTGTGTTATATAATCTTTCGAATGATGTCTACCTATAGGGCTATTGAAATCCAGATTTTTCCCGGTTAAAAAATCATAGTACTTATCTCCCCAATTCCTGTCAAGTAGCCCATATATTCTATCACCCAAAAGTGAAAAGTCGGAAGTCACAGATTGAAAAGTAAAACCGTATTTTGGTCCTCCTTCCTTTGTAACAATATTGATTGCACCAGATGCAACAGTTCCCTGATCAACATCAAATCCTCCCTTAGAAATTGAAGTTTCTTCCATAGAAAGAAGAGGAATATTGGCAAATGTATTATTACTATAAGGATCTCTTATTTCAACTCCGTCAATCACGTATACAACTTCATCTGGGCGCCCACCCCTAATATGCAAACCACCACGAGCAACGACACCTGCTTGCTGTGTTACAATCTGAACCACATTTGTAACTGGGAGTTGCTCTATTTCTTCAGACTTAACTATGTTTACACTGGCAGTTACATCCTTTTTAATTATGGGTTCTTTGGCAATAGCAACAACCTCTTTTGTGACCAATGTAGAAGGTTCTAATTTAAAATTCACTTCAGTTGTTCTATCAACATCAACTTTTACATTCTCAACTTTCATCTTTTTGTAACCTATATAAGAGCAAGTGAGTGTATAAGTTCCAGGAGGCACATTTAATATAACATAATAACCATCCTGATCCGAGGCTGCTCCCATCGTTGTGCCCTCAATAATAACATTGGCAGCAGGTAAAGGCTCACCTGTTTGTTTGTCAGTAACTCTCCCCATAATTTTACCGGTTGTTCCGGCAAATAGGGACGAATACACAAACAGGGGAATCAATACTAACAGTTTTTTAACATTCATATTACATACCTCCTATTTTTCTCATCATTGCTCAAGTTTAAAGATAAAAGGTATTGCCACCCAAACCTTAACAGGTTTATCTCTCTGCCTGCCTGGAGTAAATACAAACTGTTTGGCCGCTGCAATTGCTGGCTTAATAAAAATAGGATTCGTTGCCTTTAAAACGACAACGGAATCAACTCTACCCTGTTCATTCACAAGAACTTTAACGAATACCCTTCCTTCAATACCCGCTTTTCTTGCAAGGTCAGGGTACTGAGGCTCCACCTGTTTAACTACCTTTGGTTTGACCTCAACAGCAAAGAATTCATAGGTTTTCTCAACCTTCGGGGGTGGAGGGGCTTCAAGCTCATTAAATGTTGTTGTTGGAGAGAAATCTATCTCCTGATCTTCTTGCTGGTTTTCTTCCTCATCTGAAACTTCATTGGTTTCCTTAATCTCGACCGGTAACTTCGGTTTGGGTGGTGGAGGGGGTTCTTTCAATTCTTCTACCTGGGTGTTTATTTGCTCAACTATAGTAGCAACTTCTGACTTAGGTTTATATGGACTGACCTCAACCTTCTTAATCCCTGCAAAAATAGCTATAAATAAAGCAAGCGCTATCCCCAAGGATAGCAATACATTAGTGGTATACTCATCCTCGAGGGATAGATTCTTCTTTTCTTTCTCGCTCATAAAATCACCTCACATGGAATCTTTAATGTATATATATTCCGTTAAACTTAATTGTCAAGCTGTTTATTTCTTTGGGTAAAGAGTAGCAAACACCACCCTGAAGGCTTGTGCGTCTCTCAGGGCATCCATCACCTCGTTTACATATTTATACTCAACTCTCTTATCGGCTTTTATATATGCGATCGTGGATGGGTTTTCTGCGAGTTTAATCTTGAACGCAACTTTTACCTGCTCAGGAGTGACAATTTTGTCATCGACAGAAATCCTACCATCTTTGTCAATATATATATGTGAAAGATCCCTCTGTTTTATCAACCTTTCGGTTGTTTTTGCAGTAGGTAGTATTACTTTAAGCCCGATCTCCTTTCTAAAAACTGTGGTAACCATGAAGAAAATCAACAACAGGAAAGCGATATCTGACATTGAAGCAGTTGGAATATTAACCTTCATTTCTCTTTTCCGCTCGATCTTCATCTTGGCTAACCTCCAGCTTTTATCATACCCA
>JALSOD010000062.1 GCA_026986655.1 Caldifarciminota bacterium
GATTCCCCAATTGTATCGGTTGGGGGACTTGTGGTAAGAGGGAAACATTTTTTGTTGGCCAGAAGGGGCAAAGAACCCTTAAAGGATATCTGGACACTTCCTGGTGGAGCTGTAGAGCTCGGTGAAGAACTTGAGCAAGCGATTGTTAGAGAAATTCTTGAAGAATGCCAGATCGAAGTTAGACCGCTTGGAATCATCGAAGTTTTCGAGCAAATCTTTCGAGATGATAAAGGCAGGGTCAAATTCCATTATGTGATTGTGGATTTTTTACTTGAATACGTTTCAGGTGAAGCAAAACCCCTGTCTGATAGCACCGAGTTGAAGTGGATTACCATTGATGAATTGGGAAAATATAATCCGCCGGAGCGTGCTGTAAAAGTGATAAAGAGAGGACTTGAGGTTTATCGACGTCTTTCAAGTCAACCCGATACTCTAATTCCATTTATAAAGACGGACTGAATTTTGAAATCTGGTGATGTTTTATCGAGTGCGACAAAATCTGCAGCATAACCAGGCTCGATTTTACCTTTGAAGTCTTCTTCGAATGAGAAAAATGCCCCCATCGAGGTATATAGTTCAATCGCCTTTTCAAAGCTTATAGAGTATTCGGGAATTGGATGTTCAATTGCTCCTTTGATACCATAGGAGGGTGATGGCGGCATGGCGTCAGAGCCAAAGGCAATTTTCAATCCAAGTTTGCTCATCTTTTTGAAAGGATTGTTTAGCCTCCAGATCTCGTCTCCAAGGAACTGGTGGTACATGCCGTTGATTCCACCCCAACGAGTGACGAAGTTGGGCTGGGCAGAGATCAAAATCCCCATACTGCTTGCTAGTTTAATGTCCTGTTCCTCAGGAAATTCGAAGTGTTCAATTCGGTGTCTAAGGTAGTTTCCGCCTGCAAGTGCGTTTTTAAAGGCAAGTAGCGCAGTTCTAATTGCCCTTGTGCCAATGGCATGGACAAGGAGTTGTATTCCATTGTCCTGGGCTTTAAAGATCAGCTTTTCGAGCTCTTCCTTGGTCCTCAGGAGTTTGCCATGCTGCTTTTCACCAACATAATTTGTGAAAAATGCCGCCGTTTTTCCCCCGACAGAGCCGTCCATAAAAACCTTTATTCCTCCGATTCGCAGGAGTTTGTTCCCAAAGCCTGTCTTTAATCCAAGATGAATGATTTTATCCAGATGTCTTTCGTAGAAATTGTGGTAAACCCTGATTTTCAGGAGATCTGCTGATGCAAGTTCTTGATAAGCCCTAAAGATTAGAGGACTACCAAATTCGTGGACCGAGGTTATACCTAAGGAGAGCATTTTTTCCTGTGCACTGAGTATAGCGAGTTTGATGTCCTCATAATCAGGAGGAAAATATTCGTTTATCCTCAGGGGAACTTCTTCCAGTAGGAGGCCAGTTTTTTTGTCAACTCCCGGAGTTCCTGGCGGGATCAGTTTAATCGCTGCTGAATTGGCAATAGCGATGTGACCGCAGACTCTCCTTAAAATAACGGGAGTAGGGCCTGTTACCCTGTCCAGTTCTTTTTTTGTTATGAATCTTTTCTCCGTCCAATGGCTCTGGTCGAACTCTTCAAATATTATAGGTGGTCTGTAGGCACCGCTATTTACCACACTTTCAATAAACTCTAAGGCATCCTTGATGCTCGTTGTTTCTTTTAAATTTGGACGTGAGATAAAAAGTCCGTATTGCCACATGTGAGTGTGAGAATCTATAAATCCGGGTACAATCACATCAAATTCGAGCTTTTTACTGCCTATTAAAAAACCTGACTCTTCAAAGATTCCACGGTGAATTGCGAGTTCGACATCCTCTTTAAAACGACCCTCTATGAATGCCTTTTTTGCTCTGACAACCATTATCCTGGAAATTTTAGATAGTTCATAGGATTAACGGGCTTTCCATTTTTCCAGATTTCATAGTGAAGATGGGGACCGGTTGATAATCCTGTGTTTCCTACGAGACCTATAAGATCTCCCTTTTTTATAATGTCTCCCGGTTTCACAAACACCTTTTCGAGGTGACCGTACACAGTTTTGAAAATATCTCCGTGTGATATGACAACAAGATTTCCGAATCTTTTGTTGTATGTAACCCTGATCACGATACCGTTTGCAGGGGCAATAATGGGTGTTCCTGTTTGAGCTGCGATATCAACAGCTTTGTGAGAGGCTGTAAACCCCCGTGTGATGTAACCCTTCACAGGCATTCCATAAGGAGTATACACGTTGGCCCTTTCAGCCTTGATGATTTCCTGTTCTATAGGATTTGCCCCTGATAGTTTTATATTGTTTGATTTAACCTCTTGTTCCTTTTGATTCTTTGTGTTGACCTTAGAGGCGAGTTTATCAATGTTAAATGGTGGTGGGGCGTTCTGGACCCCTAACATGTTTTCCACCTTTTTCCTGAATTCTGATAGTTTCTCTAATTTTCTCTCCAGAAGCACAATTTTTGCATTTTCTTCTTTCAGTCTTTTGTTTTCTTTCATCACATAGC
Organism: Caldifarciminota bacterium; assembly: GCA_026986655.1. Taxonomy (GTDB): domain Bacteria; phylum Hydrothermota; class Hydrothermia; order B15-G9; family WFZT01; genus WFZT01. The sequence goes on from JALSOD010000062.1 coordinate 2,500, forward strand.
GGAGTTTTTTTTCAGTTTTGATGTATTCGTAATGTGTGTAAAAGGCTGCAATCACGATTACTGTGGTAATAATTCCAAGCACAATGAATAGTTTGAGAAGCCATGAAGGTATAAATCTGTTGATAACCTTCTTACGGGAAACTATGATAATTTCGTAGCCTTTTTTCATTGTTTAAATGGTAATTTTCAGAACAAGAACCTTCAAACAGTGAAGAGTTTCCTCTGGTATCCCCTCAAGAATTCTTCCACTGACATGATTTTCTTCCCCTGTGGCTGGATTTCGAGTATTTCAACGAGGTAATCCTTTGCACCGATTAAGAGTTTATGGCCTTTTATGATTATTTTCCCCGGGGCGGGACTTTTTTCAGTTGAAACTTTTGCACGTATCAATTTCACGAGAATATCGCCAAGTTTTGTTTTTGCACCTGGTCTTGTGGATAATGCATTGATTTTGCATTTAATTTTTTGTGCTTCCTCTTTCCACTCGATCCAGAGCTCTTCCTTCTGAATTTTCTTAGCGTAGCTGTGTTCACCCCTCTGTGGAACAGGCTTTATTTCCCCGGTTTTTAGAGGGATAAGAGCCTTTAGAACCAGTTTTACACCAACTTCCGCAAGTCTTGGCATGAGCTCAGTCTTAATCTCAGTGTCTCCAATTTTTACTCGTTCCTGTAGAACGATGGGGCCCGTATCAAGTCCTTCGTCCATGACCATCAGAGTAACTCCTGTCTCCTGAAGGCAATCCATCATTGCACGTTCAATGGGGGCAGCTCCACGATACTCCGGCAGAAGAGATGGGTGGATATTCAGAGGATAGTTTAGCGGAATATCAAGCAGTTGCTTCTTCAGGATTTTACCATAATCTGTGAGAATTATAAAATCTGGCTCATATGAATGAAGCTTGTTCAAGAAATCCTCATCATTAGGATTCGGTGGCTGAAACACAGGAATACCAGCATTTTCAGAGATTCCCTTCAGCTCAGGATCCCGTAATTTTCTACCCCTACCTTTGGGTCTTGGAGGAAGGGTCACAACTGCTGAGAATTTTATACCCTTGTTAATAAAATTCTGTAAAACGATTGCGGCAAAATCACCTGAGCCAAAGAAGATTAGCTTTAACCCATTGAGTGACGCTTTTTGGTCCATTCTCTTAAGAGTTCGGCCCTTTCCTCTGGAGGAAGGTGATCTATGAAAAGAACCCCGTCCAGGTGGTCTATTTCGTGCTGGATTACTCTTGCAAAGAGATCGTCAGCTTCTATCTCACGTTCAACAAGCTTCTTCCTCCTTAGTATAAAAGTTTTGACCACGATTTTTTTAGGCCTGATGACATCTGCGTACAGTCCTGGGATAGAGAGACAGCCTTCCTCAAACACGCTTTCACCGTCTTTCTCTACTATAACTGGATTGATGAAGACCATTGGTCTCTTGCTAATTTCGAGATACTCAGTGTCCACCACAAAAAGTCGGATGGATTTTCCAACCTGAGGAGCGGCGAGACCTATTCCATTGGCCATTTTCATGGTAGCTTCCATTTTTTTGGCCAATTTTATAATTTCGTCGGTCAAATCTTCAATAGGCTGAGCCTTTTCTCTGAGGACCTTATCCCCAAGTATTCTTATTGGAAGGACGTCTTTTTTCTCCTTCATTTCTGCTGTTGCTCTTCAGATTCTGACCTTAGTATTGCTCTGATTGCTGACTTTTCAATCTTTAAAACGGTGT
>JALSOD010000063.1 GCA_026986655.1 Caldifarciminota bacterium
AAAGGCAATGGAGAAGGGCGTTCTCGCCGGAGCAAAAGTCGTCGACGTAAAGGTTACACTTTACGATGGAAAGTATCACCCGGTAGATTCATCAAACCTCGCCTTTGAGATAGCAGGGTCTATGGCGTTCAAAGAGGCAGAAGCCAATGCTGATCCATATCTGCTTGAACCCATTTACGAGGTTGAGGTAAGAGTTCCTGAAGAATACATGGGTGATGTCATCGGAGATCTTAATGCGAGACGAGGGAGAATTCTTGGAATGGAGGCTGAGGGTAAGATGCAGGTTATTAAAGCCCACGTTCCGCTTGCCGAACTCTACAAATACTCATCCACGTTGAGATCAATTACCAAGGGACGTGGAACCTTCACGATGAAGTTCTCCCATTATCAGGAAGTGCCCAAAGAGATTGCACAGAAGATTATCGAAGAAGCTAAAAAGGAACAGGAAGAAGGCAAGTGAAGGCGGGCCCGGAGTGTTTCCCCTGCGCGTTGAACCAGGTTCTCAGGTTGATGCGTGCGGCCCACGTGGATGATGAAATTATTCTTGATGCAATCAAGGATGCGTGGGAATACATTAAAGGTCTCGATTTAAACTATTCACCGGCTTATATTGCTACCCGTTCTATTAGAACTGGTAGCAATTATTTTCCCGTCAAAGACCCATATCTGGAGTTCAAAAGGGAACATAATAAAATAGCCCTCAGGGTTCTTGAACAGATTAAAGATGAAATAGAATCTTCAGATGATCCTTTGAAGCACCGCCTTATCCTCATGGCTTCCGGCAACATAATTGACCTCGGCACCCAGGATAAGTTTGATCTCATAGAAACCCTTGAGAGCAATTTCTCACGAGGATTCGGAATAGATCATTACGATATTTTCATTGAAAAATTAAAGAATACAAAGAAATTCTTGCTAATTGCAGACAACGCAGGTGAGGTGGTCTTTGATATTTATTTTTTGAAAAAACTTGATGTGGAAGAGAAAATACTTGCTGTCAAGAGTGGTCCTGTATTGAATGACGTCACAAAATACGATCTTGAAGACCTTGACATCGAGGGAATAAGGGTTGTTGAAACAGGCTCGGATGCACTCGGAGTGGATTTTCGTGAAACATCTAAGGAGTTCATGGAAGAATTTAACTCTGCTGATATTGTTCTTGCCAAGGGACATGCGAATTTTGAAACCCTTGACGATGCCCAACGGGAAATATTTTTACTGCTACAAATTAAATGTGGGGTAGTTGGAGGAAGACTCGGTAAGCCTGTTGGAACTCCAATTTTTGCGTTAAACACCCTTATTTAAACTCCGGGGGAAATTATGCTTAAGTTTGGAATAGTCGGTTTTGGCATAATGGGTAGGTTGTATGCAAGAATAATTTCAGAATCAAGTGAAGCTAAGCTTGTTGCAGTTGCCTCTAAAAGTGAGTCTTCTCTTTCTCTGGCCAGAGAAAAATACGACGTTCCTGTGTATGATGATCCCATTGAGATGTACGAGAAAGAAAAATTAGATGCAGTGTACATTGCTACTCCAGACTATCTCCATTTCGAGTTTACAAAGGAAGCTCTTGAGCGAGGGATAAATGTTCTCCTCGAAAAGCCAATGACTATGGACGTTGTTGAAGCGGAGGAACTTGTGGAAATAGAGAAAAAGTCAAGAGCATTAGGAACGATCAGATTTGGTAATAGATTTTCTCCACCATTTCTCAAATTGAAGTCCGCCATTGAGGATGGAAAGTTTGGTAAGATTCTGTCGTTGAATGCCAGGTTAAATGACACAATTTATGTGCCAACAAAGATGATTAAGTGGTCTTCAAAGACGACGCCAGCCTGGTTTCTCATGTCTCATCTTCTTGATCTTGCGTATTACTTAACAGGTGACAAACCGATGAAGGTTACTGCCCGCGGTGTCAAAAAAGTGCTCCAAAATCTGGGAATAGACACATACGACCAGATCACAGCATTGGTAAATTATGAAAGTGGTATGGTAGGAGTTTTCGAGACAGGATGGATTTTACCAGAGAGCATGCCATCGGTTGTTGATTCGGCCTGGGAGGTGATCGGGGAAACAGCCGCTTCATTTGTGAATCTTGGTGATCAAATGTTGACACTCGCCTCAGATAAGTATGAGAAACCCGGAACTGTAATGGTTGAAATCAACGGCAAGCTTGAAGGATATCTTGTATATATGTTGAATCTTTTTATTAAGGCCGTCAGAGGTGAAATTTCAAACCCCATACCGTTTACCGATGGTCTTTTGAATGTAAAGACCTTAGCTGCAATCCACAGGTCTCTCGAAGACGACACCTGGATAGAAATCAACCACAAGTAATATATCACGAAGAGTCACAGGGAGAACACTTTTCGTTCTATTTAACTTCCAGAAGACTTTTTAATTCGAAGATTAACATAGAGGCTGGAATCTGCAGGATGTCAGTATTTTTCGAGTATGAATCCCTCGTTACAAGGATTGGCTGAATCTCAAATTTGTTTTCATACTTTTTCAAAAAATTTCTCAAAGATCGGGTTATTTTTGGAACAGGACGATATTTGACTTCGAGAAGAAGTAGTTTTTTATAACTTAATTCTACGATAAAATCTATTTCGGCACCGGACAGTGTCCTGTAAAAATGTATCTTGTCCGGTTCAAAAATTTGCCTTAGAGTTAGGTAGACGAAGTTCTCCACTAACGTTCCAATATCTGGATGGAGTTTTACCGTTTGATTGATCCCGAGTATTCTATTTCTTATACCAAGATCAATGAAATATATTTTGGGACTTTTAGTAAGTTCTGAACGAGGATTACTCGCGAAAGGCTTTACACGATCTACTACAAAGGTCGATTGCAATAGGTTTATGTATCTTGTGACAGTTGGGTATGAAAGAGCAAGCGTATTGGATAATTCCGAATACACAACAACATTTCCAATCTGTGCAGCGAGTAATCTCAAGAGGTTGTTAAACGCCTGAAAATTGTCTATTCGTGTAAAATGAATTATATCCTTTTCAATATACCGCTGAATGTATTCAGCAAGCCATCTTAAGCGAATTTCTTCATTTTCTTCTAAGAAAACTTCAGGAAATCCTCCAAAACCTATGTATTCATAAAAGATTCTTTCAATGTCATTCTTATATATTTTGAAAAACATGGGATCAGGATCAATCTCTGAATTCAACATCGTAGGTAGAATTTCGTCAAAACTAAAAGGGAAAAGCAGGAATTCAACACTTCTTCCCGTTAGGGGTTCACTTTCTTTTATAACTTCCAGTGCAGAGGATCCTGAGACAAAAATTTTAAGACGTGGATACCTGTCAAATAAATTTTTTATAAATCTTGTCGCGTAAGGAAGATAATGGAATTCATCAAGAAACAGAAAGAATCTATCAGAGTCATTGAAGCCATACTCTCTTTTTAGAATATAGATGAGATCATCGGGACTCTCGACTCTATTCAGGAAATCAATATCGTCGCAGGTGAAGAAAGCTTTTGCGTACGAAATTTCATCGTAAATTTCACGCATGAGGGTGGTTTTCCCAACTCTCCTGGCCCCTCTCAGGATTATTATCTCAGGCCTATCTAACCATTTGACAATATCGTTTTTTAGCCTTCTTTTAATTTTCATGGCATAATTTTAAAAAGTATGTTTGGAAATTATGAGGTAATTTTATAACAAAATCAAAATGAGATTACTTTCGCTCTGTGTGACCGGTCAATTCAAAATCAAAATAGCTATAATTTGCAAAAATGCTTAGAGTTTCTGATGGTTACTCTGAAGCTTCTCCGGACTCGATTAGACTGTCGAACTCCTCGTATTTTTTATAGTTGATCAATCTGTAAAGCTCCTCGCGTGTCATCATTTTGTCAAGTATGTCCCTCTGAGTCCCTTTCTTTGAGAGTTCACGGTAGGTATCTTCAATGGCATTAGCAGCCATCCTGAGAGAGGTTACAGGGAAGATTACGATGTTATAACCCATTTCTTCAAATTCCTTAGCTGTAATGTAAGGAGTCTTACCGAATTCAGTCATATTTGCAAGCAATGGAGTATCTATTTCCTCTCTGAACTTCATGAATTCTTCTTCACTTAATAGAGCCTCCGGGAAAATGACATCTGCTCCTGCTTCGGCATACATTTTGGCTCTCCTGATGGCCTCTTCCATACCTTCAACTCCCCGTGCATCCGTTCTCGCTACAATGAGAAGGT
>JALSOD010000064.1 GCA_026986655.1 Caldifarciminota bacterium
CTGAGGAATCAATAGAGGTGTAGCCACCAATAACAGTCGAAACTATTGTCACATTTCCTTCAACTTTCGAATTTATGTACTCTGAAGAAATTGACATTATCCCTTTTAACCCTTCCTTTAGAGAAAATTCATTCCCCAGGTTGACATTCAAGCGTGTAAACTGGAATTCATATTCAGTATTATTCACTGGTTTCCCATACTTCTCTATAAAATTGAAAATTTTTCTATAACTTGTATCATAATTTGTTGTATCATAAGTACCATTATATGCCATCACTGTCGAATCCGAACTGAGTTCAAAAGGTATGTTATCTTTGAGCCTATCCAGACAGATGGATCCCTTGAATATCTTGTATTTGAATACCAGGCCTCCCTCGAAACCCATCATACTTCCGTCGAGTCCGAGACTGGTTTTATAGTACTGTGAACCTGAGGTAACACTAACCTGATGACCCGTAGTATCTCGAGATCCCATTGCATATTTATAATCATGATTGTAAATTCTCGCCTCGATATACTTCCTTTCAAGCTTAAAAACTCCAGCGTGTAGGGCAACATCATTAGAAGAAAATCCGATCTTGATTCCCCCTATCCCATAGTTGTTAGAATCAACATTCTCTCTTAACACAAAGTCATAATTGAATAAATACCTATCGCCTAAATCCGTGCTATCTATAGAGGTTCTAAAAATGGAATTTTTGTCTGTAATGCCGCTCCTAATTAAATCCATCCCAAGCCCTAAGGAAGTATTCTCTGTCATTTTCCAGGAAAGGGCAATATTAGCAAAATCTGAATAATCAGTTGAATTTCCATTCAAAACAGGATTTGAAAAGTGGCTATTGTAGTAATAGTAGTAATGGTTAAGACCATATTTTCTTGTGAGCAATCTAACAGCAAATCCGATTCTGTTACCTGAGGAGATATAATAAACTCCGCCTCCTTCACCTAATTTATACCAGTTAAAATAATCTATTCTGTTAATCATGTGAAGACTGTATATAGGTTTTCCTCCAGAAGATTTCTGTATGAAGACAATGCCGGCGGAAGTTCTATTCGGAAGTATAAGGGCTGGATTAAACGTCCACTCTACTACAGGTTCTTTATGAATACCGAAGAATTCATTCCCCGTTATAGAGAACGGATCATAATTTAGCCATGTAAAAATACCCAGGGTAATGATGAAGATTTGCATTTTACACCTCCCACTTTATTCGTATATTGAAAGGAGAAATAAATAAAACTGTCAAGATTTTCATTAAACTAACCATCCCTTTAAAACTTTGTTGAAAAAGGTTGAGATGTTATTAAATTTTCTTACCAGTTGTTTTATATATTGACTTGTTTTATTTATTGACCACGACCACCCCCTCCGAAGAGTTTATCTTGTCCCTGGTAGTTTGATTGGGCAATAGCCGATAAATGCCGTTACAAAAAGATAAATTCCGATTATCGTTAACAATGTGTGCCATGGCTGAGTCAGAATATTGACTCCAAGAACGAGAATCACAAATCCTACAATCCCCCTTATCCACTTATGTGTGGTTGTCTGTTTGTAAAATTTCATGATCTGAACCTTTCTCTTAAAACTTTCTTGTCAATTTTTCCCACACTGGTTTTCGGTAGAGAATCGAGGAAATAGATACTATCTGGAATGGCCCATTTAGTGATAGTTCCATTCTCCACATACCTTTCAAGATGTTTCTTGAGGTCATCCTCCGTGATTTTATCCCTGTATTCTGGCTTTAACACCACAAGAGCAAGAGGTCTTTCATCCCATTTTTCATCTGGAATGCCTATAACAGCTGCTTCCTCCACGGCTTCGTGCAGACTGAGGAGATTCTCAAGTGTCAGGGAGGATATCCACTCACCTCCACTCTTGATAACGTCCTTTAATCTGTCCTTAATTGTCACATAACCGTACTCATCAACCACCGCAACGTCTTTTGTGTGAAGCCATCCACCTCTCCATAATTCCTCTGTTTTCTCCGGGTCTTTCAGGTATTCTGGAGTCAACCAGGGTGTCCTGACGACAATCTCTCCCATCTCCTTGCCATCAGGTTTCACATCTGTCATATCTTCATGCACCACTCTTAGCTGTACAAGAGGAGCCGGAATACCCGTTTTAATTTTGAAATCAAACTTCTGGTCCTCTGGCAAATTCACCACCTTTTTGTTGTAATTGGCAATAGTCAAAACCGGTGCAGTCTCGGAAAGTCCATATCCTGCAACCACAATTATTCCCTTCTTTTCGGCAGCAAGGGCAAGCCCCTTGGGCAATTTTGCTCCACCAATGACAACCTTCCATTTAGGTAGTTTCACGCCTTCTGGAATTGCATTGACTATCATCTGTAAAATCGTGGGTACACAATGGGTGAAGGTGACTTTCTCTTCGAGAACCAGTTTCATAATCATCTGTGGTTCATATCTACCCGGATAAACCTGCTTTGCTCCAAGCAAAGTGGCAAGATAAGGAACTCCCCAGGCGTGGACATGAAACATGGGGGTCAGTGGCATGTACACATCTTTCGTTGTAAAAGACGCATCCGTTATGAAAGCTGATTGGAATAGACCCAGTGATAGTGTATGCAGAACAAGCTGTCTATGGGTAAAATAAACACCCTTCGGCTTGCCAGTGGTTCCTGTTGTATATCCGAGTGTGGCGACAGTATCCTCCTCAAGCTCTGGAAACTCGAATTTCTCATCCCCACTCTCAACTAACTTCTCGTACTCGAGATCAGTCAGAGTGGTCTCAGGCATCTCATCATCCGTGAGAACAACGTAATTTTTTATCAGAGGGAGCTTATCTTTTGCCTGCTCAATAAGGGGCAGGAAGTCTTTGTTGACAAACATTAGTTCGTCCTCAGCATGATTCAAAATGTAGAGAATATCAGCCGGGGCAAGCCTGACATTAACATTATGAAGTACAGCGCCAACCATGGGGATGGCGAAATATAATTCAAGATACCGGTGAGAGTCCCACTCAAGAACGGCAACTTTACTCCCCTTCTTAACACCAAGTTTTTCAAGGGCTGATGCGAGCTTGTGGACTCTTTTCTCAAAGTCCTTATACGTATATCTCACAAGGTCTCTGTAAACAATTTCCTCATCAGGAGCATATCTAACACCATGCTCCAGGAGATGCTTTATTTGTAAGTTAAATTTATACATAGGGTTACCTCCCATTTTTCAAAGAACCTAACCTATTTTAACAATTCATGAATAAAATTTCAAATATCTGGTAATCAAAAGGGAGGTTTACCCATTACAACTCTTCTACGCATGGTATGGATAATAGCAAGAGTGATCCCAATAACCCCGGTTAATACCGGATCCTCCTCAAAATTCAGGAAAACGGCCGCGAGAATAACCGAAACAAATCCACCCACTCCAGTTGCCCAGAAGCTGTAATCTCCAAGATTCCACTGTTTCTGTTCAAGGAAATTAGGCAATTTTCTGATACCAAATAGGAACCAGTCATAAATAAAGGCCACACCGATAGGTAAAAGTACTATTAATTCAAGAATTCCCTCAAAAAGTTTACCCTTGATCCAATACCATTTATAGAAGTGGTATCCCCAAAGGGGAAACCATACCAATCCGAGGATTAAATTAAGCAGACTATTCCTCATTTTTTTCTCTTCTTTCCTCCAGATGCGAGATTTTTAAATCCGTAAAGCATTAGGACCAATCCAATCAAATAAACAGGCCAGTTAAATCCAGACGGTATCAGTCCGATGAAACCTTCCTTACCCTCGAATTTTAACGTCCTCAATGAAATTTCAATGAATGAATAAAAATCGAAGAGACCACCAATTAAAATCAATAGAATTGATGAAATTCTCAAGTTTGGATTTTTGTCTCTAAGAAGCAAATATCCGGGGAAAATCATAAAAATCAGAGCTATCAAAATCGGGGAAATGACCGGTCCAAACCAGGGTACAGGGATTAGAAATAGAATGTCCCATTCGAGCAAACTTCTTGGCCATCCGATAGATATAAAAAGCCAGATATAGTAAAAAATATCCCAAACACCCCATGTGTAAAGAAAACCCATCAATCCCTTCTTAAAGTTATCAGTAGCCAGCATTCCAGCGGCTAAGAGCATGATGAGTGTGGCAAGCTCCCGTCCAAGTTCAACATAGAGGTCAAACATGGTGAAAACTTTTGCAGGA
>JALSOD010000065.1 GCA_026986655.1 Caldifarciminota bacterium
AATTTTGATGAACAAATACAGAATCGGCCATCTACCTGTGTTAAACGACCAGAAAAAACTCGTCGGGATCATCACAGAGACAGATATATTTAAAACTATGATAAAAATCCTGGGGCTTGAGGAAGATGGAATCAGGTTGACAATTGAGGATGTACCGGTTGAGGCAGGGAAGATCGCAGATATTGTGTGTACTATTTCACAGTTCAATCCCCTGATATTGAGCTTGACAACCCTTATGTCCCCTGACAAGAAGAAGAGAACCATTGTGATGAGAATAAAGGTTGCAAATCCTGATAATGTTTTTGCAACCCTGCGTGACAAAGGTTACAAAATCTATGTAAAATACTAATCCCTCCCAACCAACAGGAGGGAGTGGTAATTTTTATTCGTGTTCGTGAATTAAACGTCCTGTTTGGTATAAAAGAGAGTGAAGTATCCACCTAAATTTCGGAAGATTCCTTAAATTTCTCCAAATTATACTCCCGGATTTTGTTTCTCAATGTTTGTCGAGTGATACCGAGGATTTGGGCTGCTGAGGTCATATTCCATCCCGTCTTTTCAAGTATCTGCATAATGTGAATCTTCTCCAGATCCTTAAGGGAAAGATTATCTTCCATTGAAATTTTTTTCTTTCTCTTGCGTCTGCCAAAGATGATATCCTTTTCTGTTATATAATCGCTATCAGTCAGTACAACTGCTCTTTTGACTACATCTCGCAACTCCCTGACATTCCCCGGATAATCGTACTGCAATAATTTTTCCTTTGCACCAGGTGTGAAGCCTTTAATAACTCCACCTGGTGAAAATTTTGCAAGGAACAGATTGGCGAGCGGAATTATCTCTTCTTTTCTTTCCCTTAAAGGTGGAATTTCAATTACATAACCTGCGAGTCGATAATAAAGGTCCTCTCTGAATAATCCCTCCTCGATCATTTCTTCAATATCTTTGTTTGTAGCAGAGATGAATCTGACATCAATTTTAATAGGTTTGTTCGCGCCAATTACCTCAATCTCCCCTGTCTCGAGTACCTTCAAAAATTTGGCCTGCAGGGTAAGAGAAAGGTCACCGATTTCATCAAGGAATACGGTTCCCCCCTCAGCAGCATAAATTTTCCCCTTATGATCCTTTGAAGCCCCGGTAAAAGCCCCTTTCTTGAATCCAAATAAATGGGATTCAAACAACTCCTCCTGCAAATTTGGGCAGTTGACTGCATTAAAAAGCTTATCCTTTCTACCAGATTTGGCATGAATTGCCCTCGCCACAACCTCCTTCCCAACACCTGTTTCGCCAATAAGTAAAACATTGATCCAATCTTTATCTTTGATCCTCTCAATTTGATCAACTATCTTTTTCATCTTGTCGCTAATTACCAAAAACTCCTCGGTGTAAAAGAACCCCTTACTGAGTGTTGACTTATAATCTGTCAACGACTGTCTTAGATTGGCATAGTCACGAGAGTTTCTAATTGCCACTGAGGCAACATTAGCAAGTGCTTCTAATAATCGTTCTTCTTCAGGGGAGAAAGCATTGATTACATTTTTGTTATCTACATAAATAACACCTATGACATCGTCCGCCCATTTAATCGGAACAGCAAGGACAGAACGGATACCAAGTCTTTTAATACTTTTTTTCTTTCTGAACTCCTCATGACTTTGAGCGTCTATCAACCGTAAAGAATCACCTGTTTCGTAGACCTTTTTTAAAATCGTTTCACTCAGGTCTTTTATGTGCTCTGCCGAGAAGTTAAAGGTTTCTCTCTTTATACCACAACATTCCTCGCGTAAATCAATTACGCACCTTTCGGCATTGATGAGATCACGTACAGCATTTGTGAGGTATTCAAGGGTTTTCTTTAAATCAAGGGTGGAATTGAGAATCACTGAGAATCGATAAAGCACTCCCAGATAACTGGCACTTATACCACTAAGAGACTCCTGGAAAAAATCATCATCAGGCATCATTCTATTATTTTTCAAGTAACGCCATAATTTCAAGTTTTATCTCATCAAAAGTCCCTCCAGCTCCCACAGAGTTTAGAATGTTTCTACATGCTTTTAGCTCACTTTCATCGGGCTCATGCTCTCTGTAAATGGCACCGACAAAAGCTATAAAGCACTTTGTTTTGCCAAGCTGATACTTAGCCCCAAGCTGTTCAAACATTCTCCTCGCTCTTTCAAAATTTAGAAGTGCATTTGACCAATCACGCTTAGCAAGATACACTTTTGCAAGAACAAAGTACCCAAGAGCTTCACGAAATGGTCCCTCGGGCTTTTTATCAAGGTAAATTTTGATGAATTGATAAGCTTCGTCAACTTCTCCGAGCGAAAGCAACGACTCAGCTTTCTCAAGAAAATATCGAACCTGGAAACTTTCACCATAAGGTTCAAGCTGTTTTATTATTTCATTTACTACTTTCAATGCAGTTCTGAAATCCTTCTTTCCAAATGAAATAAAGTAAGAAATTCCGGGTTCATTTCTTATGCCCTCAGGAACGCGTATCAGAAACTTCTCCATCAGATTTCTTTTTCCCATGATTCCGAGGACAATGAAGATATTCTCATAAACCCAGGCAAGCATCTTTTCACTTGAAACCTTCTTCCAGTAGCTTAGGGCCTCCCGTAAAAGATGGATAGCCATAGAAAACTTTCCTAAGTGAATAAGGAATTTTATGTATTTTCCATAAAATCCAAGGTCTGGTACTCCAACCTTTCTATAATTTTCATAGGCCTTCATGTAATACTCTTCCACATTATCCCAGATGCCACGCTCGAAGTTCAGATACGCTATATTCTCGTAGTATTTGGCTATGATTGACGGATTATCACTCAATTCACCGAGCAGTTTTAGCTTTTCAAGGGAAGATTCAGCTTCGCTAAATTGATTAAACGACATATAATAAAATGACAGGTTTAGATAAATTTTTTCAAGAATCGGATAATTCGCCTGCTTCTCGGCCAATCTTGCAGCATTTTTTAGATTTTCGAGGTATTCATCGAGTTTAATCTCCCCAAGCATTAGCCTTGATACAGCCAGATTCATCAAAAGATTGGGGATTTCCCAATGTACATCCTTTTTTCTGGCCAATCTCAAACCTTCTCTATAATAACTCTTAGCCCGGCGGTAATCTCCCCTGTTATAAAAGTAATTCCCGGAAATTCTAAGCAATTTTACCCTCACATCGGGTCTCTTTCTCCTCTTTAGAATTTCCTCAACTATGGAGTCAAACTTATCCTGAGAGATGTTGGTTTCAGAAATGAGTTCGACATATAGAGAGTCAGCATCATCTTTGAGGAAACCAGAAATCTGGCCTCGGACATTGGTTTCCATCAAAGAGATCAGTTTGTCAATCGGATACCCAAGCTCTTTAAGTGCACAACATCTTAAAAAATCGGCCTCAGACTTAATCATATAGTCATAGTTATCCTCAATAACATTTAAAGCCTTTCTATACATGCCAAGATTTATTAAGGTATAGACATAATAAGAAAGAAATTTCCGTAAGGCTCCACCTGTTAAATTCACATCTTCGTAAGGTCTCAAAAGATCGTAAAGTTTTATATAGTTTCTCCTTTTGAAGGACCATTTTAACGAGTGTTCGATGTATCGAAAAGATGATGAAAAGTAGCCAGTATCGTATAAAACTCTCGCAGCGCGACTACAATTCTTCAACTTTGAAAATTTTCTTGCTACAAGGAATATGGCAGATCTGTCACGACCAAAATCAGCAAGGAGCTTGTCTCTAACAGCGCTGTCCAATGAATAGTAATTTAATCTTCTCAAAATTCCCCGCGCCAGTAGAGTATTTACGGCCTGTGTAACCTCCTCTATTCCAAAGATATCTATAAGTAAATTTAAATCGACAGGATTGCCCATTAAAACCATGAATTTAAGAATTTCCCTCTCCGAATTTGAGAGTGATCCTATGTCAACTGATAAAGCCTTGTATTCCCCAAGACACTCATCAATTTTTTTGTTCTTAGAAAGACAGTTTAAAATTTTAGTGAGTCTCGATGGAAGACCTCTTGAGATCCTGTAAATCCTTGAGATATCTGACTTGCTCAGATTCAATTTTTTATCCTTTAAAAGTTCTTTAACAACCCCCGGGCCGAATGGATTTAACCTGTAGATATTGTTTACACCTTTGATGTAAGATCTTACAATGTCCT
>JALSOD010000066.1 GCA_026986655.1 Caldifarciminota bacterium
GTCTTGTATATCCACGATTTACCGGTCTTTTATGTTCCCTTCTGGTTCTTCCCTGTCAAAAAGGGACGAAAGTCTGGTTTCCTCACCCCACATTTCGGGTACAATTCTATCCTTGGGAAATACTTCAAAAACATCTCTTATTACTGGGTTTTAAGCAACTATGCCGATGTAACCTTCACTCTGAACCTGACTGAGAAAAAAGGGGTTCAGGCCGGCATAGATTTTGTTTACAAAAAATATAAAAGGTTTGATGGAAATATAAATTTCACGATTGCCCAGGAATTTCTTCCCATGAAAAGGAGATGGAGCCTCAGGGGAAACCACATTCAAAATTTACCCCTCGATTTCAAGGCAAGAGCCGTGCTAAACTTCGTTTCAGACAAGGCCTATATCGAGGAATATGCCGAAAATCCAACGGAGTGGTTAAAAAGAGAGATGATTTCGTATCTCTCTTTATCGAGGAGATGGAAATTTGCCAGTATAAACATCTTGCTTCGAGACAGTCGAAATCTTGACACAAAAGCCATAAATACCACCCTGCCAGATGTGACATTCACACTTTTTAATAGATCAATAGGAAACCTCGCTGGATCAGGGAATTTTAGATACATTCGATACATAAGCGGAGTTGAAGACAGTTTAACATCGAGAAGTGCCGCAGATTCCCGCATTAGGCTTTCCTATCCATACAGCATCCTAAAATATATTAGCATAAATCCTTCTTTAAATCTTGAGGCCACCATTTTTGATCACGACACGTCAGGAAATCCCAATTTATTCCGGGGTATTTACAGTACTAACCTTTCAATATCAACGACACTATACGGCTACTCTAAATTTGGAGTTGGACCAATTAAAAGGTTCAGGCATACATTTCGACCGTCCCTTGGATTTTCGTATACACCTGATATTGACCAGAGTAACATTGATCCGGTAAATGGGTATGGCCCAATTCCTCCAAGGAAAGCTGGTACAATTTCTATCAAGAACGACTGGGATGCAAAACTAAAATCTGACAAAGTTTTCACACTCCTTTCAACCACCAGTTCCATCTCGTACGATTTATTAAAGGCAGATAAAAAGTTCAGCAACCTCGGAATCAATTTCTCACTTCTCCCATCTTTACCTGTCAAGATAAACGGTTCTTACTCATACGATCCTTACGATGGGGTGATCACTTACAGAAGCTACAGCATCAGAGCAAACAAAGGATTTAAGGTCTATTGGGAAGGTGATACAAACGACATAAGGAGATACCAGCTCTATCTTGTTTACACCTATTACAAGCAGAGAGGAGTTCCTTCAAGCAGCAGGATGGATATGACAGTCTCTGGTAACCTAACAAAGAGTTGGAGAGGGAAGTATTCTTTGAATATTGACCCGACAAAGTTTAAAATTTACGAGCAATCTCTTGAATTGCAGAGGGATTTGCACTGCTGGGCGATGAGTTTGAGATGGTGGGCAAGAGCTGATGGTTCGTGGGATTATGATTTTAAAATATGGATTAAGAATTTACCCGATGTGAAATTTAAAAAGAGTCTTTTTGACCTTTTCTTACCTCATTAGCCCATCAAAATTAAATAGGGTGGTGATAAAAATGAAACCTTTTAAAAGGGCACAGAGAGTAAGTAACGAGATTCAGAAAGTTATTGCTGAAGCAATTGAGTTTGACGCGAGAGACCCGCGTCTCAGGTATGTAACCATTGTCAGAGTGGTAACATCCGATGATTTGAAACACGCCAAAGTTTACTATAGGACCATTGGAGATAAAGATGAAGCCCGACAGGGCCTTGAGCATGCCAAGGGATATTTAAGAACAGTAGTTGCAAAGAAAGTACGGATGAAATTTACACCGGACCTTACTTTCGAATACCTCGACATTTTAACAACGGATTTGCTATGAACGGATTCCTGCTTGTTGATAAACCAAAGGGAATAACATCTTTTGACGTTGTTAAAATCGCCAGAAAAAAAGTGGGGGTCAGGAAAATAGGTCATGCTGGAAACCTTGACCCACACGCAACAGGCCTATTAATTCTTGGAATTGGAAGAGCTACGAGGTTCATCCCATACATTATGGACCTCGATAAGGAATACATTGCCACTATCAAGCTTGGAATCCTGACAGACACACTGGATGTCACTGGAGAAGTCATTGATGAAAAACTGGTTCATGACTTTGACGAGGAATCGTTAAAAAACGTGCTGAGAAATTTTCTCGGTGAAATCGAGCAGATCCCTCCATCCTATTCAGCGATAAGAGTTAAAGGGCAGAGACTCTATGAACTTGCAAGAGAAGGAATTTACGTTACTCCAAAGCCCAAACGAGTGGTTATTTACAACCTCGAAATACTTGGTATCAATGAAGATAAAATCGAATTGAGGGTAGTTTGCTCAAAAGGAACTTACATCAGGGCACTTGCAAGGGATATAGGCGAGAAACTCGGCACTTACGGAATGGTTGAGGAGCTTAGAAGGACAAAGATCGGCCCATTCTCGATTCAGGAAGCACTTACACCAGAGGAGATTGAACCAGATAAAGTTATTCCAATTGATGAGGGATTGCGACACCTCCCTGCCATCGTCATAAATGAAAAGGCGACATGGCATTTCAAAAATGGTAACCCGGTAGGATTAAATGGTATTCTTAAAAGAATTGGCAATCCAAGAACCTTTCAACACGTTAAAGTGTACGATCCGTCAGGGAAATTCCTTGGAATTGGACTGCTGAAATGGGACGGTATATACCCCAAGAGGGTGCTTCCAGACTGAGATGAAAATTATCACAGGAAACGAATTTGAAATTAACTCAAGAGGAAGTGTGGTCACAGTTGGTGGATTTGATGGAATCCACATCGGGCACCAGGCCCTCATCGACGAGGTGTTAAAATGTGCCTCATGGAGAGACTACAATTCCATTCTCTTGACGTTTGAAACCCATCCCAGAATCGCTCTTGGACAGGAAAGAGAGCCCTTCCTTCTTTCTCCAATCGAAGAAAAAATCGAAATCCTCAAAAATTATCCATTGGACTATGTGGTTTTCCTTGACCCAACCCCTGAGCTCTTAAACACCACCAGTGAAGATTTCATTAAAAGCTTCTTGATCGAGAAACTGCACACCATAAGGTTGGTTCTCGGCTTTAATCATCATTTCGGGAAGAACAGGGAAGGATCACCAGTTTATCTTGCAGAAACAATCAAAAAGTGGAATTTTGTACTCACCGTGTTTCCCCCAATCTTTATCAATGGCGAAATTGTATCCTCATCAAAAATAAGGGAATTTATACGCGCAGGAGAGATAGAATCTGCTAATAGAATGCTTGGAAGACCATACTCGGTCTATGGTGTGGTGGTTGAAGGCCAGAAGCTTGGCCGCAAAATTGGTGTGAAAACAGCAAATTTAAAAGTCCATCCATACAAGCTTTTGCCTCGAAATGGAGTTTATGTAGTTGAAGTAAATTACAAAGATAATCTCTATCATGGTGTAGCAAGTGTTGGAACACGACCTACAGTAGATGGCAAAAAAGTAATAACAGAGGTCCACATCTTTGATTTTGATAAAGAGATTTACGGGGAATATCTGAAAATTAATTTTCTGAAATTCCTGAGACCTGAGAGAAGATTCTCAAGCATTGATGAGCTCAAAAAAGCTATCATCCAGGACATCAAGGAGGCCCTATCCTTCTTCGAAACCTCCTCCGCTGTGAAATAAATTTGACAAATTGAACAAACCTGGGTGGTGAAGGTGCAGTGTAGTGCTGAGTTTTCGGAGAGAGATTACCAAAGCCGACACTAAATCTTTTTTGTACTTTCGGGAATATGGAGAGGAACGCTTAACTCAAATGTAAAACTGTATAAATCCTGCCGGTTGTGTTAAGAGAAATGGTTTTCTATCAAGCTGAATGGAAAATTTGTTTGAGTAATTTTGCTGAATGTAAAATGGGGAATGTTTACCACCCGCGTTTAACGCTTTAATGCCGAGAAAAGTGTGTTGTCTTGGGTCAAAGGGTACCTGAGGGGCTGACATTACCCATGTTTTTACGTAAATGCATACCCATACATTCTATATACAATAATCCTCACCGTACTTATCATCCTCGTAAATATTAAATGCACTGTCCT
>JALSOD010000067.1 GCA_026986655.1 Caldifarciminota bacterium
TTGAGACATGGCACAACTTAGGGGGATCGAGGGGTGTTATATCCAAAAAACTACGAATTAAGGCAATGTTATGAAATTGAGGTGTCAAAGTTGAGCTTGAAAAAATGAATTCTGTTAAAAACATCCCCCTTCTTTAAGAGGAGACGAAGGGGGATGTTATCCCTAAAAAGTAATCCCCCACTCACCATGGGGGATTGTGGTTGGGTTTTTAGATTTTCACTTTATTCTATTTAACTTTTATTAGCTTGAATTTTCTTTCACCAAAGAGGGTATTCACAGTTAGAAAATATATTCCAGGGCTTCTTAACCCTTCAATGTAAAGTCTGTTTAATCCTCTCTTCCCTTTTATTTCCCTCGTTATAATTAATCTTCCAGAGGGGTCAAAAACATCTATCTTCACTTTCGAGGTGACGGGTAAATTTACCATTATTACCGGAGCTTCTCTGTAAATTATATTCCTTATAACTTTGACGGTGTAGCTCAAAAGATCACTTTCAAGAACACTGATGTACCAGAGATTAAACGTGTCACTTAGAGACTGATTGCCTGCGCGGTCTATGGCTTTTACGAAGAAACTTACATAATGTACTCCCGAATCCACAGGGATTTCACCAGAGTAACAAGCAGAATCCCTGTTCATTACAAGAGAGTCTGAGGGACTTCCATCAATCCAGTAAATCAGTCTTACATCTGAGATTCCGCTCAAACTGTCTTCAGTATAAACGCGGACGTACGGAAGGGAGAGAATAGAATCACCAGGAGTGAGAACGGAATCAATCACAGGTGGGTTAATATCTATTCCGAATGAATCCACAGCCCACGACGAAGAATTACCAGCCTCGTCAAATGCCATAACCCGCCACGAATAGAAGCCTTCAGTGAGATTTACAAGGGCAAAATTCGTGTCCACAGTGTCCGTGATTACAGACAGAGAATCCCTGAAGATTTCGAATATATAGTGGACAGGAGTTCCTTTACTAACACGGCTCCATTGGAGCAAAACAGATGTATCGTTCAGCCACTGACCTCCTGAAGGTGATTGAATTGTTGGAGTTGAAGGAGCATTGGCATCCACGATAAAGGTTGCCACCTCACTCCTGTCCATCCATCCTGTTGGTAATATTGCTTTTACGTACCAGCGATAAACCCCGTCCTGTAAAGGAATGTGTGGAATGTATGTTGTGTCTCCGAAAACTGTTCCCGTATCGACCACAAGGCTGTCTACACCTGAGTATATCACTATTCTGGCTTCGACGGCATTTTCATAACCCCCTAAACTCCACACAAAGCTGGGAAGGCTATCATTTATGATAGTATCCTTTGGAGAGATAAGTTGAGGAGTTGGCACTTCTATTGTCCTGTAAGCTACAACAGCAAAATTGCTTATAAGGAGATATACGATACTGTCTTGAACTACAGCGTCGTTCCCGGCCGGTATATATCCCATCAAAACAGGATTTTGAGGATCAGATACATCCACTATTACGCCTCTGCTGAAAATTGCGGAGGGTTCACTAAATATGTAAACGAGTGGACCATTGACTGCGAAGGCAGATATCTGTGATTGCAATGTCCCTGAGAGATAGGAGATAAGCACAGGGGATGTAGGATTCGAAATGTCGACCACATAGAGTGTAAAGTTGCCTGTATAATTAGAGAATCCGAGAGCAAAGAGATAATTTCCTTCAATTCTTATCATCGTCGGAGTGAATCCTGTTGTGTCAAATTCCGCTACAACCTGTGGATTTGCAGGATTTTGAATATCAACAATCAGAATGGACTGCGTGTTGGTGATATATGCGTATGATCCATGAAGGCAGATTCCCATTGGGTCATCCAGACCATCCAGGACTCCTATCTGAACCGGATTTTCTCGTTCAGAAATAGAATAAATTTTGAGGTCGTTTCTTCTTAACACAAAAAGAAGGGAGTCTTTTATCTTCATATCCCTTATTCCATAGACATTTAACGTCCTTACGAGTATCGGAGATTCTGGTACTCTGGCGTCGATAACCTTTAACCCGGCAGATGTATAACCTGTATAGTAAACATAAGCAAATGAGTCTTTCGCTACACCAAACTTCATGGTAGAAAAATCCTTATAAAATCCGACCTCTACAGGTTTCCGTGGATCACTAAAACTCAAAATTCTCAATCCATCATTCCAATCTACGAGATAGACCATGTTACCGTCGAGGAAAATACGCTCACCTGCAACCGGAGTTGAAAGGAATCTCGATAAAAGCACCGGATTTGTCGGATCTGAAACATCATAAACAAAGAACCCTTCGTGTCCTCCTATAAACACGAAATGATCACTTGCAAATACGCCAGCATCTCCTGGTTCAGATCCTGCCTCTGTAAGGTAAGAGATATTTAATGGATCGGTTATATCGTAAACCTGAAACGATGCATTATATCTTAATGATACGAAAAGATAATTGTTCAGAGTGGCAAAACCACTCGCATATCTCCCGTAATGTATGCCCACACTTGAAATTATAGATGGATTCCCAGGATTGGATATGTTAATCAGATAAATTCTCGAGTCTCCAGAGAAGAGGATGGTATCCCTAATATAAACTACCTCGAACCTGTTAGACGAATCAGTAATTGTGGTTATGTAAACTGGAGCTGAGGGATTGTTTATGTCGTATAACCATATACCCTGTTGTCCCTTTGCCACGTATAGATAATTGTTATAAATAGCGGCATCGTAATAAGAACCTGATTCTGTAATAGTGCTGACTATTGTTGGATTCAGTGGATCGCTTATGTTTACCAAACGTATTCCTCTATATCTGTTTATGAGCAAGAGATAGTTTCCCTGAATTTTTAATTTTCCGTAAAATGTTGTCCAGGAAATGTTTAAGCTAGCCTCTATAACAGGGTTATCTATGTTAGAAATATCATAGACAAAGAGAGAATCATCTGTATTTATAAATAGGTATCGACCTTTTATAGCAAAGGAACCAATAGTGGATTTGAAAAGGAGTCTTTTCACGAGTCTTATATTTGGTGGGGATGCTATATTAAGGATATCTATTGTTAAGTTGCTGCTTTGGATAAAGACAAGTGTATCATTGAGCACGAGGTGCCTGAACCCAGCAAGTGGTTTTAGACCCAGAGGGCTCATGTAGTACGAGTTAAGAGGGGTATTAAAATATCCATTAGGACCTGAAATTAATGATGCAATAAGTACTATCGTCATCATCGTTCCTACCTCCTTTTGATACTAAATTTAATTGTTGCCTGTTAACAAAAAGTTAACATACAGTTAACATCAGTAAATCCCATAGATTCCATTCACATCTATCCAACTTTATCATTATATACACCATGATATTGCAGGAGTTGCCAAAAGATACCGAGTTAGAATTCCCACATATAATGCAGGTACACGCCTCAGCTGGTAGTGGCAAAACTTACATTCTATCACTTAGATTTCTCCAATTTTTACTTTCAGACGTTATTAAAGACAACTCATTGAATCAAATTCTCGCCATCACTTTTACCAATGCTGCGACAGAGGAAATGAAGAGGAGGATACTTTTATTCCTTAAGTCCATTCACCTTCAGACCGATGAAAAACTGATTGAACAGGTAAAAAAAATTACAACAACTGATGATCTAATAGAGAAAGCTGGGAGATTGGTAGACAGGATCATTGCAAATTACGATGAATTCAGGATCAGGACAATTGATAGTTTTGTAAATCTGATAATCCGGGCATCCACCTATGAGCTTGGTCTCCCGCCTGATTACGAAATAATCTCAAACTATACAGATATCATCGACCTCGCATTTTCTCAACTAATTGCAAAAGTCCCGGATGATGACAAGATTAAACGTATATTTTTTGAATTTATCGATAGGTCACTAAAGGAAAATTTCACTCCCTGGGAAGAGGCAAGGAAACTGATTCAAGAATTCTTTAAATTTGAAAATACATATTCAAGAGAGATTAAGACCCTGACATCAATTTCACCTGATAAAATTGTGGAGGAGCTCAAGGATTTAATAAAAAAAGGCCTTAAGGATTATCAGCTAAATTTGCCTGATAAAGAATTTAAAATTTTGGAAAGAATCGCCGAGGTCGCGAATAACCCGATCGAA
>JALSOD010000068.1 GCA_026986655.1 Caldifarciminota bacterium
TGTCCAATGATGTAACCGACAATAATGCCAAGGATGAACCATATCAGTATTCCTGCTCCCGGCCCCCAGAAGGCTGGCACGCCAGGCTCGGGTGGCCCTCCGCCTGGCCCGGCCTGAACACATCCTGTACTCATTACGAGAAACATAACTGTAAGTAAATATTTCATAGACCCTCCACATAATTTTATTTTTGTACAATTTTAAATTTAAGAAATTATACATTAATAATCAACAAACTTCAACAGTTGAGTTTTTGGGTTTTGGTTTTCTCAGAACCTTGGTTTTGCTTGTGAAGAGTTTCGCTTCTATTTCGATCATCTGAAATTGACAGGTATTTAACAGGATGTTAAAATACAGGGCATGATTGACGATTACGGGTACATAAATGCGAGAATCAGGGGAATGAAATCCAGACTACTGGATGAGAGGATTTACAACGAATTGTTGAATCAACCTGACCTGGATTCTGTGATCACTATACTTAAAAACACCCCTTATGGTGGTGTGCTTGCCAGAATGCCCCAGACGGAAAATCTCATAGATGCGTTTATTCAAGCGTTGAGAGAGGATCTGGAGAATACGTTTCAAAAGATACTCAAAATTTCAGGTGGCGAACCTCAGCGGTTATTTAAGATCCTTTTAATGAGGTATGACATTGAAAATCTGTTGATTTTGATCAGAGGAAAAATTCAGAGGATTCCCGAAAGAGAGATAAAAAATTCACTTGTACCAGCCTTTATTTTTGACAGGGCGAGGTTGAACGAGCTCGTCACAGCCAAAGACGCTTCAGAAATCATTGATACAATTGCGACATGGAGTGTAAAACTTCCACTTTCCATATCGAGAGAGCTGGTCCGAGCTGTAAGGGATAGGAATCTTCACCTTTCTGAATATCTGATAGAGGAATCTTTCTACTCATGGGCGATCGATGAGCTCTCCGATAAAAGTGAAAATGAGAGAATAGTAAAGAGTATCTTACAGCGTCTTATAGACGTGAGAAACATTATTGCAACTCTTATTATGCTAAAAGATGGAATAAA
This sequence comes from Caldifarciminota bacterium, assembly GCA_026986655.1. Taxonomy (GTDB): domain Bacteria; phylum Hydrothermota; class Hydrothermia; order B15-G9; family WFZT01; genus WFZT01. The sequence goes on from JALSOD010000068.1 coordinate 1,041, forward strand.
GCCACTTGGAAGGATTCATTATTTGAGTCATGGAACATTAAGCAAGAGAGTGTTGACGGCCCTTGAAAATGCAGAAACACTTGAGCAGGGTTACGAAGTCCTGAAAGACACTCCCTATGGAAGGGTTTTGAGGGAGGGAAGGAAGATTGATTCAATCACAGATTATGAGAGGCACCTGGAAAAGCTTGAAGTTGAGAGCGTTATAAATCTCAAAAGAGGGGATCCACTTGGTATTGGTATCGGGGCTTCGTTTATTTTCGCCAAGGAGTCTGAGGTTACGAATCTCAGGATAATTGCTTATGGCATCAGCTTCGGGTTATCGAAGCCTGAGATTCGTGACAAAATTGTAATTTATCAGTAATGAAACTAAAAGCGGGGAAGCTTCCCCCTGAGTTCCTTTTAAAAGTGCTCAAAGATCTTACAGATTCAAATGACAGGTCAATTATTATTGGCCCGGGTATTGGGTTTGATAGTGCAGTTATTGACATTGGAGACAGATACCTTGTTATTTCTTCTGATCCCATCACATTTGTGACTGATAGTGTAGGTTACTATACCATCGCTGTTAACATCAATGACGTGGCTGTAACAGGTGCAGAGCCGAGATATTTGATACTCACTGTACTTTTACCTGATGGGAAAACAGAGAAAAAGGATGTTGAGAGAATTTTTGAGGATATAAAAAAATTCTCTCGAAAACTTGGCATCTCGGTGATTGGAGGCCACACTGAAGTCACGATTGGAATTGACCATGTAATAACATCAGGGACAGTATTTGGATATGTGGAAAAGGACGACCTCGTGCGGCAGGATGGTGCACGTCCTGGTGATATTGTGATAATGACAAAATTTGCGGGTGTGGAAGGTACCTCGATCATTTCAAGAGAAAAGGACCTGAGCGATTACTTTAGTGTGCAGGAGATCGAGGAAATGAGAAATTTCAATGTTGAACCAGGGATTTTAATTCTTGACGATGTAAGGTGTATCAAGAATGCCGTGAAGCCAACTACGATGCACGATCCTACGGAGGGTGGAATAGCTCAGGCATTGCACGAAATTGCAATTGCGTCAGGGGTTGGAATTTTGGTTTTTAAAGACAGGATTCCTGTTCATCCATATACCCGGAGGTTGGCTTCCATATTTTCATTTGACCCACTCGGATTAATCTCCTCAGGAGCTTTGCTCGCAACAGTACCCCCGGATCGGGTAAATGAAATTATTGAAAAATGTAAACACTTCAATGCAACTGTTATCGGTGAAATCAAGGACGAAAGTTTTGGTAGAAAGATGCTTGACGGAGGAAAATTGATAGACCTGCCCGAGTTTCCCCAGGATGAAATTACCAAGATACTCTAATAGTATAGGGTTATACATCCATGTTCCCTTCTGTAGGACAAAGTGTATTTACTGCAGTTTCTATTCGGAGGTAAATTTTGATCTTCACGATAGGTATGTCTCCAGTCTCATTAAAGAGATGGAACTATACAGCAAGAGATTTCGTAATAGAACTTTCAGCACAATTTATATCGGTGGCGGCACACCGTCACTTCTCAACTCTCGTCAGATCGGGAGGATATTCGAGGTTCTGAGGCAGAATTTTCAGTTTGAAGATCAGGTTGAGATTGCAATTGAGGCCAATCCTGAATCTGTAACACCTGAAATTGTTAAGGGATGGAAAGATCTCGGTATAAATAGGGTGAGTCTTGGGGTACAGTCTGCCCATGATGATGAGCTAAAATTCCTTGGGCGTATTCATGATGTTGCCATGGCTGAACAGGCGATTAGAATTATAGAGAATGGGGGGATTTCAAATTTCAATATTGACTTAATTTTCGGTATCCCGGGCCAAACAGTTGAAAAGTTTAAGGAATCTATTGAGTGGGCCGTAAGTCATGGGGCTAAGCATATTTCAACGTATTCTCTGACAGTTGAGAAGGGAACTATCCTTCATAAGCTTTTGGAGAATGGTAAAGTTAAACTGCCCGGCGAGGAGGAGTTTAGAGAGATGTACAGGATACGAGAAGAGGTCCTATCCAGGTATGGATTCAAAAGGTACGAGATTTCTAACTTTGCGCTGCCTGGTTTTGAATCACGTCATAACAGAATTTACTGGTTTCATGGGGAGTATCTGGGCCTCGGCCCCTCTGCAGCTTCATTTGTGTATTCTCCCCAAATTGTAAGATGGCAAAATGATGCAAATTTGATAGAGTATATTGATTCTCTCTCCCAAGGGAATTTTCCTCCTTTGGGTGAGGATTTCGTTAATCGCTCGTCTCTGCTGCTTGAAAGAATTTTCCTCTACATTAGAACCTCGAAGGGTATCTCAAGGGAATTGGCCGATTTTGTATTTTCAAAAGACAGAAGTATAAAGCGTTTTTTTGAGTGTGATGATACTGATTGCAGACTGAATTTTGAAGGAATGATGGTTGCTGATACACTTTCGCTCGAGATTTATCAGATTCTTGAACCTCATCAGGATTTAATTGAACTTTAAAACTATTTCGATAGGAAGAAGAGGTGATAAAAATTATTTGTTTTTTGCCCGGACAACATTTTTATTCTCCAGTTTTTCTCATGAATGAAGTGAGATCGCGGAGATGTTCTCTTAAATTTATTTCCAACCATAAACCTTTATTAGCCTTGACATTGGGTAGTAGAGGTGGTTACACTAATAAAAAATTTCCCAGGGAGGTAGAGAAAAAAATGAAGAAGCTGATAACAGCTATGGTAATGCTTGGAGCACTCTATATGACATCGTGTGCACCAACAGCAACGCAGCAGGGAACAAAAGTTACGGTGAAAAAGCATAAGAGAACCTTTTCTCCGGACTCGGCAAAGATATGGTTCTCTGTCGGCAAGGATTATCTGAACAAGAAGAGGTATGACGACGCCATCAGGAATTTCAAGGTCTCTATCGAATACGATTCGACATTTGTCCCTGCGTACCTGAACCTTGCATGGGCATACCTTCAGAAGGCACAGACCTTGACAATGGATACAACATGGAAAGTTTATTATGATTCT
>JALSOD010000069.1 GCA_026986655.1 Caldifarciminota bacterium
TCCAGAAGAATCCGCAGAGAAAAGCCGATCAAAGCTTACATTATAGAATCTTAGAGTTGAATTTTCAAACAAAGGAGTGGGGCCGTAAGTTGTTTTGTTTATGGAAGAGAACTGAGTGTTGTTTATGAACATTCCCACTTTTTTGTTTTCAACTTTAAACCAGCCGTTATACAGAATCTTAGAGTTCTCAATTACTACCTTTGCATTTGAATTTTCTGTTCCATTAATGTTAATGTCCAGCCAATCCACGGGCATAATCTGATTTGTGCTGACAGTAACAACTGCATTTTTCAGTATAAGGGATCCATAAACAATCAGCTCACGAGGATGCGCAACATCTGCCAAAAAGTACAATGTGGCATTTTCCACTATCAATTTTCCCGTTGAGTCAACAATTACTTTGCTATCAAATCCGTATTTTCCCTTCTCTCCTGTCAATGGATCTGTTGTATTCTGATCAATTCTAAATACTCCTCTAATATGCTCAACATCCGAAGACTTGAAATTCATGTTATAATTTTTTGCAGGTTCCACATTCATTAGCATCGTTCCTGCTCCGCTAAATAGTAAAATCATCAATAGAGCAAATACCCATATTTTTATTCTTTTCATTTGTACACCTCCATACGAGCCACCAATTTGTCAAGATATAGGAATTCAACTATTTATACGTTACCATCATTATTTAATTCTTCCCGCCCGTGTGTTTATCTCCTCCTCTATGAATTTCAGTGCTAAGCTTAACTCCCTATCAGAAATGTATATCTCACTCTCATTGGCGAATGCTCCTCTAACCAAAGCTGCACTACCCGCTATTTGCACACCTTTTATGATAATTCTGTTTGATATATTCACCGATTTTTTCTTTTTCATTTCTCTAATTTTGTTGCCAAAATCTACGAAATCTGAAATTTTCAAAATCAATCTAAATTTATTGTTAGAATAGAAATTATATGAGTAGGTAAGGTGCATACGGAGAGCACCACTAAGGTACCAATCAATATCACCACTAACTCTTCTAACCATGTTTCTGTATATTTCTCTCTCTCGCATTTCGTCGTTCATAAAAACTCTGCATATCATTCTATCTTCAATAGCCTCAAAGTTGGGATCTCCGATGGTTACATCCCATTTGGTACCGCTGAATTTGGTGTTATAATTCACAATGAAAAAACTACTAACCTTGTAAGGTCTAATAACCTCTTTTTTTGTTTCATCACTAACTTCACGGTGCTCCATCACAAGTTTGAACTTTTCCACCATGCCCCGATATCTAAAAAAATCATTAAATTCAGGAATAACCCAATCCACCGGATAGTTTTGGTAGGCTTCAAGAATAGATATAAATTTCTTTGGAGTCATACCCTCCGCATATCTAACTCTACCGATTATACCATGCGCAGGAATTCCCTCCCTCTCATTGCCCCTAATGAAATCATCGGTTGCAAATGTTTTGCCAGTGCCCGGCTCTCCAAAGTAAGCCAAAGAAAAACCAGTTTGGGTGATTTTTCGTCCCTCAGAAGAATATATTGATACATCCGCCATCCCATACTGCTGAATTATAGGTAGAAGCAAATCCAAATATAAACTCTCATTGATATGCTTTGTGTAATTTTCAATGTCCCACACATCTCTTATCATGGTTTTTATTTCATCCAATCTCTCTTCGTCCATTGTACTTATAAAATTCTCGTACTCCCTTTTCATACGGCGTACAACTTCCATATACTCAAATACAGCGTCTTCGGTGGAAAACATACTTTCAAGATAAGGCTCAAGATACTCTTCTGAGAATTTCACTAACTGATATTCACCATCAGATAGCTCTCTTATGAGTCCCGAATCTCTCAGCCTGTTCAACAGAGAAAGGTCGGACCCTGAGTTTATTATAATCTCTCTAGCACGGGAAAGAGACCAACCCAAATCATCATACATGGAATCCCAACGCTTCTGAAACTTTAAAATGTTCAAAATAGCTCGCGCATCGTTTCCAGAGCGTATTGTGTATCTGAGAGCCTTTTCAAAGTCAATTCCATGCGCCATATCTCCTTTTATGAATTTTAACTCCGTTTCAATATCTTTTTTATGCTCAGGATTGATGTGATATAAATCCTCTTTTATTTTAACAATTATCTTCCGTTCCAAGAGTTTTTTATAAATAGGAGGAGGTATCTTTATGGGTAAATCTTTCAATCTCCAAGCCACGCCATTATCGCTAAGTTTTGAGTAGTAATTCTTTCCTCCAATCTCATTTTCGTAAAAGAGCAAATCCCTAACCACCTCAAGATCTCTATCATCCATGTTTTTAAGAAATCTTATTCGCATACCAAGGAGTGAGAATAGTAAATGTATTTAAGAGTTTATGGTCTAAGTTGTTTATGTATGGATTTTCCAAATCTCTTAGAGGTTATAGAGGTTAAACCTTCAGAGATAAGAGAACTATCAAAGCCCTTGCAGTTATTATCTTTGAATATATCATTTATTTAGAAGGCACAGAAATTTAAACTACGCTTCACCTTCCCGAAAGAAGTGTGCAACTTTCCGAATTGCGCTTTTAAGGTCTCTGTTATTTGCGCAACAGAGCAATTCATAACGCAATTTTTTTATAGAGTTTATCCAATCACCTCTGCAAGAGGTGTAAATCATGGGAGACATAGAAAAGGTGGTTAAAAAATTCCTAGGCGAGGGCGAAGTCATTTTTGAAGGTGATGTAGAATTGAGCGGCATCAAGGTGGCAAAGGGCAAGGCGAATGCCGCATTGTTCATAAACGAGTTTGATGAGATGAAGCTTGGCCTTTTGGATGAGGGTGGAAAAGTAATTTTGATGATTCCAAATCGTGATTGGTACATAAAAAATCCGAAGGGACGAGATTGGGATATACAAAATGGAAAATACATACTAAGAGAGTGGAATTTTGACCCAGTATCGGGATCTCTCGTGCAGAAATTGATAATCCCCGGGGGCGAGGAAAAGCACCAGAAGTTAAAGGTTTACTCTCCGGGAGAAATCAAGGCTATTTTGGAAAAGCTTAACTTTAAAGTGGGCGCACTTTTCACCGACCCAGAATCGGAAACATACTCACCTGAGGAAAAAAGTATATATGTGTACGCGGAGAAGCAGGAAGGTGCAGTTAGTTCAGTGGCATCAGAGGTTCCATCTGAGGAAATAGAGCTTGAGGACATAACACCAGAAGGGATATCTGAGGATGATTTAGCCATAAATGAAGAGGAGAAACCTGAGGAAACACCCAAGCCTAAAAGGAGTGATGTTGGGGTTGCTGTGGCCAGCTCAGGTACGATGGCTGCAACTAATGTTCCTCCCAGAAAGAGAAAGAGAGCGGAAGATGAGGAGATAATGGTTCCCAGAAGACACGGTGGTAGAATAGCCGCGAGAGATGAAGTTCCGGGAATCTATGGTTTGAGGTTGAAATGGATAGACAGCAACAAGAAGGAGCATGAGTTGGAGATTGATAAAGACATAATAATTGGCAGAGGCCGTGGCGATGTGCTGACAATTTCCAACAAGATGGGTAAGAAGAAATACACACCCATGATGGTTTTTGACTACAAAAAGAAGATTTCAAGAAAGCACCTGACAATTTATACCAAGAACGGAAAGTGGTATATAATGGACCTCGGAAGCACAAACGGAACTGCGCTAAACGGAAACATGCTTCCCGGATGGAGAAAACCTTCAGGAGGTAGCCGCTTTCCAAGTGAAGAAGTGCAGCTCAGAGACGGAGATATCATAACTCTTGCAAACACTATAACAATCCAAGCAAATGTTTATCTTAAAGAGCGCTTTGAAGAGCCACAGTACGAAGAGTATGGGGAAGAACAACCTGAGCCAGTTTCTTCTGAACCTGCTTTGAGTGTGAGTGGAAGTGTAGAGGAGCAGAAAGAGGAAGTCTTTCCAGAACAAATGGAAATTGAAGAGCCTGTTGAAAGTGAAGCTGCATCAACTTGTCTTCTAAAATGGGTTGATGGCAAT
>JALSOD010000070.1 GCA_026986655.1 Caldifarciminota bacterium
AGACAGGGCAATTTGGTTTCTTCGAAACGATAGACGATTATGCAGTTTCCAGGGCGCTCTTTGACACAGCATCCCGGTGGTTAAGAGAACGAGGGATGGAGCAGATACTTGGTCCACTTTCGTTTTCCACGAATAGTGTTGCAGGTTTGCTTATAGAAGGATTTGACTCTCCACCAGTTGTTATGATGCCGTACAACCCTCCATTTTACGCGGACCATATCGAAAGATACGGTTTTAGAAAGGCCAAAGACCTACTTGCGTACATCATAACAGTTGATGAAAAATTCCTCTCTTTTACTGATCGCCTCAAAAGAAGGTTGAAACCGCTTGCTGAAAGGGCAATGAGGGAAGGATTTACAATTCGAAACGTAAACTTCAAGAAGGTAGAGGAAGAGATCCCGAGGTTAAGAGACATTTACAACAACGCCTGGGAGAAAAATTGGGGCTTCGTGCCCATGACAGATAAGGAATTTGAGCACCTTGCCCTTGATTTGAAGCAGATCGCTATTCCAGAATTAACAAAGATTGTTGAGTACAAAGGTGACCCTGCAGCTTTTGGACTGCTGATCCCGGATGTCAATCAGATCTTGAGAAAAGTCAGAGGTAAGCTTTTCCCATTTGGTATCTTCAGACTATTCTTCGAGTTCAAAAAGATCGATGGTTTGAGGCTGATAGCCCTTGGAATCAAAAAGGGATACAGAAAAAGGGGCGCAGATTCTTTGATGTACTATAGATTCCTTGAGGATGGTTTAAAAGTAAGACAGTGGAAGTATTGTGAAGTTTCATGGCTCCTTGAAGACAATTATCTGATAATCCGCGCTACCGAATTTATGGGAGGCAAAAAGTATAAAACCTATCGACTATATGTGAAAAGTTTATAAATTTTCATTGACGCAAAAGTGATAATCCTTTTATAATTCAACTAATGGTAAAGGCAGATATATTGAAGAAAGCACGCCAGTTCGAGGTAAAGGGAGATTATACCGCTGCTATAGAAGAGTACAAAAAAATTATCAAGGAGAACCCCAATGATGCGAGTATATACAATATGATCGGGGACTTATACGCAAAGCTCGGGAACACAGACGAAGCCCTAAGAAACTATGCTGAGGCTGCCAGAATTTATGAAAGTCAGGAGCTTTATGAGTATGCCATCGCCATTTTGAAAAAGGCAAAGAGGATAGTAGTAGATGATAGATATGTATACTTTAAACTCGCCGACCTATACCTGAAACTCGATATGGTTCGAGAATCTCAGGAGATCATTAAAGAATATATTGAAAGGCTAAGCAAAGGTGAAATTGCTGTTGGAACAGAGCAATTATACCACGATATTGATTACATTTTAAGAAATTTCGCCAAGGACGAGCAGATGCTCACCCAGATGGCCCAAATTGCAGAAAATAGATTGAAAGGTGAAAGGGATTATTACGAAAAAATAATCATAAGTATTGCAGAGAAATTTGAACAGTTGGGCAAAAAGGAAGAAGCATACAAATACTATTCAAAAATTCCCAAGGATAGTCCATTCTATAACAAAATAAAAGTAAAACTTGCTATAAGCTCCACGGTAGATAGAGAAACCCTTAACGAAGCGATTAAAGAGTTGAAGCAAAAGGTGGTTGATTCAAGTGCATCGGTTAATGATTATAGAGAGCTAATTGTGCTTTTAGAGAAGAAGGGAGACTTTGAAGAGGCCTCAAAATTCTATACAGACCTTGCTGAGAAATATTTGAGAAATGGTGATCGTGAACTTGCCTGGAAAACCCTTGTCCTTGCTCTCGAGAGAGATCCTAAAAATAGTCACGCCCTTGAATTGATGGCACAGATCATTCGTGAACATCCAGAGTTTCAATCGGAAAAATACGCGAGTTACCTCCTCGATCTTGGAAAGAGATATTTGGAACTTGGAAAACTTAATGAAGCTATAAGATACATGGAGATGGCTGCTGACACTGGATACAACCAGAAGTCAATCTCAGAGTTCATCAAACAGCTTGAAGAATGCAGAAACCTGCTGAATATCAAATTTAAAGGACTGCCTCTCATCAAACGGATGAAAAACTTCCATAAAGTTGATGAAATCACAGGATTCATCAGTCCCTGCCAATTCTTTTCGATCACCAACGAGGAAATGGTAAAGGCCCTCAGGAAGAATGAGGTTATCACACTTGCTATACTTGATATTTCCGATTTTAAGAGTTTTTCCCAATCCTACGGCGAGGAAATGTCAAGGAACGTGCTTGTAACAGTTGCAAACGAAATCAGGGACAAATTTTCAGGTGAAATCGATAGAGGAGACATTCAGGTAACTCGATTATATGATGACGTTTTCCTCCTGATGTTCAAAGGCCCATGCTTTAAGTTGAAGAAAGCCCTTGAAGAACTGATCGAGATGATTGAGAAAAAGGAAAGTCTACTTGGAGATTACTATGAAATGCGTTTTATCTCAGCTCTTGTCGAATTCCCAAAAGAAGCCAATGATTTTCGAGATGCCATAAAAAAACTGGAATTTGTTCTTACCGAGATAAGTCTAAAATCTTCTGCCGGAGATGTGTTTTCACGTGTCCGGTGTTTATCTAATCTATCAAAAGAGGAATCAGAGTACAGGGTCCCGGAGTTTATCGATAGGGAAGAGGAATTGAACAGACTCGTAGAAATTTATGAAAATGTTTCTGGTAAAGGTATTGAAAAACTTATTTTTTTACGGGGACCGGTGGGAATCGGCAAAACGACACTTCTCGAAGAATTTTTGAAACGTTTAAGAGAAGACAAAAATACATGGGTTTTTAAAACCAGTCTCTCTGCAAATTCTTCAAGGTCTTCGGCAAGTACCATAACAGGCCTTGTACGTGAGTTTATTGAAAATCCAACACACTTTGAACTCGTCAATAGCCTGAGTGAAGTTCCACCTGTAATTGCTGAGACCATACCCAAACTTGCAGGGAAATCCAGGGTAAAAGAAAAGCTTAGCGAAGAGGAGAGAAAATTAAAACTAATCAATTGGTTTGAAAAATTGGTTGAGATGCTTGTTGAAACCGGTACTATGGTTATTGCAATTGATGACCTTGAATACATTGACGATCTATCTTACTCTGTATTGCTCCATGTATTTGCCAATTATAAGTGGGCAAGAATACTTTTCATCGGCACCTACTCGAATGAATCCCTTGCAGAAAAAGAAAAAGTTGAGAGCTCTTTCGGTTATTTTAAAAAGTCAAATTTACTTGAGATTATTGATCTAAAACCATTTTCTAAAGACAGAGTTAGAGAATATATTGAAGAATTCACATTAACAGCCAACGTGCCAGAAGAATTGATAGAGTTCGTTATCAAGGAAACAGCGGGTATTCCGTTATTTTTAAAAGAGCTTTTAAAATCATTAATAGATAACGGAGAACTTGTTAAGGAAAATGGAATTTTGAGATGGGAGGGCAGGGGAGAGGTAAGATTTACCCCAGAGCTTGAACAGGTTTTTGAGAGAAAACTCAGGAAAATCAGTGATGATATACTTTTTATACTTGGAGTTGCTTCCACCCTGGGTTCAATTTTTTCGGTGAAAGATGTTGTCAAAGTTATATCTCGCAACAATACAATGAAAGTTGAGAGAGGAGACCTTGAGATATTTGTCAGGAAAAACTTAGAACTTGCAGCTCAAAATGGCTTTATAAGAGTTTACCGTGTCTACAACGAAAGGGACATCCTCTATCAATTTTTAAACGAAAGTGTTAAATCATTCGTCCAGAAAAAGCTTAATGAACGTCAGACAGAGGAGGCTCTGAAGCGTATTTATGAGGCGTCTGCGTCCGTTCTTGAGGAAAGGATGCTCTATGGAGAAAAAGACCTTATGCCTGAGGTTGCTCTAAATTATCTGAGGGCCGGAGTATATGATAAAGCTCTTTATTATCTAATATCATCTGGGCAATGGGCTGAAGTCAATGGTTCTATTAAAGATGCCCTTAACTTCTATAA
>JALSOD010000071.1 GCA_026986655.1 Caldifarciminota bacterium
TGCCACAAGGGGATGCTCAGCTGTTGCTATAAGATATAGGTCCTCATTTTCAACCTTGTATATCATCTCTTCAAATGCAGAGAAATCTGTAACACCTTCCATCGCAGCCCTTCGTATCATGAGGGGGGGTGAAACCGGCACATAACCCCTTGAAACAAGCATATCCAGTGCAAATCGTATAAGCGATAGTTCAAGAATCACAAGGTGGTTTTTCAAATAATAGAATCTGGCTCCTGCCACCTTACCCGCCCTTTCAATATCCGCAAGATCCAATTCCTCAAGAAGATCAACATGACTTCTGGGACGTTGAGCAATTATTTCGTAATCTATACCCCCACCAAATCTCTTTAAATAATCCATACCTTCCTCTGTAACCTTCACAGTACCCCATGTCCTGATAACTGGAGAGTTTTCTTCTCCCTCGCATACGGGAGCACTTTCATCCAGAAGATTTGGAAGGCGCATCAGTAGGTAGTCCCTTCTGGATCTGTAGTCCTCAACCAGCTTCTCAAGTTCCTTTATTTTAGCATTGATACGCTTCATCTCATCCTTTAAACTGGAGATATTCCCACCCTTTTTAACGATCCTTCCAATTTCCACACTCTTTACATTTCTCTCATGCCTTAGCCTTTCAATTTCTTTAAGGGCATTTCTCCATTTTATGTCCAGATCCAGAATCTCATCAACCATTTTCACATCTTCAAATCTCCTTTTAAGATGCTCTTTCACCAGATCCGGATTCTCCCTGATCAACTTTATATCCAGCATGCTTGGAGAATTATGGGGTTAAATATAAAGATATTCACCTGGCAAAAAATTTTTACGCTCTTTTGCATGCGGAATTATGAAAATTGTGGCGGGCAGTGCATCGGTTGAGCTGGGGCGCAAAATCGCAGGGAATATGGGCGTTGATTTTATCTCTGCTGAAGTTACGAGATTTCCCGATGGGGAGCTCCATGTTCAGGTCCCAACCTTTGAAGATGATACCGCCGCCGTGGTTCAGACCACATACCCGAATGATAAGATAATTGAACTTTTCCTTATTCAGGATGCCCTCAGGGAGATGGGAATAAAAAAAATAATTACGGTAATTCCATACTTTGGATATTCCCGTCAGGACAAATTATTTGCTCCCGGTGAGGCAATAAGCGCAAGAGCCATGGCAAAACACATTGAGATCTACAGCGATCATTTTGTTGGGATGGATCTCCATGCGGATACCATACTTTCGTGGTTCAGCATACCTGTAAGCCATCTCCACGCAACAGAACCAATAGCTGAGTGGCTGAAAGAAAGAAATGTGAATGTTGTTATATCCCCTGATAAAGGAGGATACCTGAGAGCCAAATATGTGGCAGAACACCTCGGTGCAGAGTTTGATTACCTTGAAAAAACAAGGCTGAGTGGTGAGGAGGTTATCATCAAGCCAAAAAACCTGGATGTTAAAGGAAAAATTGTGGCAATTGTTGATGATATCATATCCACAGGAGGCACTATAGCCAGGGCTTCTGAGCAGCTTCGCAAACAGGGTGCCGAAAGCATATACGCTGTTTGTACACACGGGCTTTTCATAAAAAATGCCGTAGAAAAATTGAGCGGTGCAGTGGATGAATTTGCATCCACAGATACCATTCAGAGCGAACATAGCAGAATCAGCGTATCTCGTGTAATTGCAAAGCATCTCAAGGCACTTGCCCCTGGATAAAGCGAAAATTTTAATAGTGTGCGAGATATGGCGATATTATGGCAAGGAGAAACAAAGGTACAGGCTTTCAGTCAGCGGCAGGATTGATACGATATTTTGAAGAGGAAAAAAGCAAGGGACCCAAAATTGATCCCAAACTAGTGATATACATGGCTATAATATTTGCTGTGATTGTTGAGCTTGCAAAGGTATTCTGGCCTGCAACAGCATGATATACACCTTCGGCCATTCAAATTACAGGCTTTCGGAAATAAAGAAAATAGTTGATTTTTATGGGATTGACATAATCGTGGATGTTCGCAGGTTTCCCACAAGTAAATACCCATGGCTCACCAGAGAATCCTTTGAAGAATTTTTTGGAGATAAATACCTCTATCTTGGCGATCTTCTTGGTGGCTATCGCAACGGTGGATATGAAACCCATATGGAAACGGAGGAATTCAGAGAGGGAGTGTCAAGGATAATAAGCATTGCAAAGAATAAAAGAGTTGGAATCATGTGCTCGGAAAAACTCTGGTTCCGATGCCACCGAAAATTCATAGCAAAGGCCATCGCACAGATGGGGTTCCCAGTGTCGCATATAATTGATCTAAGAGATCGCCCGGACCCAAATGTAAATTTTGACAAAATTAAAGAGGATTTTTTTATGAGAGACGCAAAAGAAGTGGCCATTGATCTTCTTGGAAAGATGATAGTTAGAAAATTTGGAAAAAGAATAATTGCGGGAAAGATCGTTGAAACAGAAGCTTATTATGGGGAGAACGATCCTGCGTCAAGAGCATACAGGGGGAAAAAGAACTACAACAGGGGAATGTGGCTGCCTGGAGGGCACATATTTGTTTACATGGTCCATGCAAACTGGATGTTCAACATAACCACAGATGGTCAGGAGGCACAGGCTGTCCTTATAAGGGCCGTGGAGCCTCTGATCGGTCTTGACCTGATGAGAGAAAACAGAAAAAAAGAAAAAATAAGAGAACTTTGTACGGGACCAGGAAAATGGACAAAGGCTTTTATCATAAATCAGCTCTTCAACGAGCAGAAATTGGAAGGTAGTGTGTTTATTGCAAATTCACCCTGGAATGATTTTGAGGTGGTGGACTCAAAAAGAATAGGGGTAAAGAGGGCCCTTGAAGAGAACATGAGATTTTACATAAAAGGATCAAAATTTGTTTCAAAGAAATGATAGGTAGAAGTTTTTATACAATTCCAACCATTACCATCCCATGCGGTGGAAATTCACCTTCCTGGTGATCCTGTACATCCTATCGGTTATTGTGCGTATCTATCCTGCTTTTGTCAGCCCGATACCGTACAATTACGATGCTCTCCTTGAGGCAAGGGCAGGCCAGTACATAGCGGATCATGGCAATCTACAATATCCAGTTAATGTATCATACAACAATCACCATACCCCAGTAACCCCGATCCTTAACGTCATTCTGGGAGCGGTATCTCAGATTGTCGGTGTAGATGTGATGAGCTTTCTACCATTCCTCTTTCCCTTTCTTGTTTCAATAGGTGTGTTTGGATGGTTTTTACTGGCAAAAAGAATTACAAATAGAGATGAAATAGCTGCATTAACTGCAATTATGTTCGCATTAAGTGGCACTTACGTGCTTCATACAGCACTCATATGGAAACAGGCCCTGGGAATGGCGCTGATGCCATTCGCACTTTATACCTACAAGAGGAGGAATACCCTTTCATTCCTCCTATTGCTTGCAATGCCTCTGGTTCACCACTATGTTGCTTTAATAACCTATCTTGTTGTCAGCTACGAAATAGCCTACGATCTTTATCACAAATACCAAGAACACGAAATAATACGCAGAATTGACTTTGCCTGGATTGCTGGAATCATCATACTGTGGGGATACCTTGCCATGTACTACACACTGCGCAATTTTGACCGTTTAAACGAACTCGCCCCCTCAGGGAATCTATGGCTATACCTCTCAATCTTCGTGCTACTATACATCCTGACTGTTAAATTTTTCCAGTACAGATACAGAGGATTAAAACTTAGGTATTTCCTTCTTTCTCTAATAATACCCCTCGCAATATACGTAGGCTATTACTTCTTCCCCATTTTCCCACACACACCAAAATTCAATCAATACACCCTGATTTTCACCCTGGGATATATACTGCTACTTCCAATGGCAATAAGTGGATTTGTTATCCTTCTGCTCACAGAATACAGGGATAAGAGGATTTATATGGCAACTCTGACAGCACCCATACACATGATCCTTTTC
>JALSOD010000072.1 GCA_026986655.1 Caldifarciminota bacterium
TCAGGATGAGGCGGCCCGGGGATTACTACAGATTGAAGAATTCCACAAAAAACGATTATCTCAAAAATCTGACGCGTCTCTATATTGCTAAGAAAAATTATGAAGAGGCCTACAAAACGATCAAGATATTTGTGGGGCAGAAAGATCTCTTTACTCTCTGGGATGAGGATCTGATTCTTTACGGAGAGGCGTCTCTTTACTCGAGCCATTTGGAAGAGGCAGAGAAGGCGCTGACCATCGCAAGATTTTTCCACCAGGACACATCTGCAACCTCACTTCTCAAGAAAGTCTGGGAAAAGGAAAATACCGGTAAAACATTTAAAGAGTACCTTGAGACCCTAAAGGACACGCTATCATCCTGGCTGCCTCAGGCTCCAGATTTTACTGTTCAGACTCTCGATGGTGAAACCTACACCCTAAAAAATCTAAGAGGAAAGATTGTAGTTTTGAACTTCTGGGCAACATGGTGTAGCCCATGCCGTAGAGAAATTCCCGAGCTCAACGAACTTGTCAAAAAATATGGTGATAGAGTGATTTTCCTCGCATTCACTGATGAGGACTCGTCGAGGGTCACGCAATTCCTGGCCAAACAGCCTTTCGATTACCACATTGCTGTAAAATCCACATATGTCAGAAAGCTATACCACGTCAATGCATTTCCAACACATTTTATAATTTCACCCACAGGTTACATAATATTCAAACAGGTTGGATATATCCCGGGAACAGCCGGGAGGCTTGAACAGCAGATCAAGAAATTATTAGCGAAATAGTTGATAAAATAGCACCATCGAGAAAATCGAGGCTGTAACAAAAGTTATAACTGAGAAAATATTGTTGAATTTTGTATTCATAAAATCTCCCATAACACGTCTATCATTGCTGATTTTCAGTAAGACAAAGACGAGAAATGGAAGAAGAATACCATCGAGAACCTGGCTGTAGTATAGTGCGTCCACCGCTGAAATTTTGGACATATCAATGGCATCTCCAATCAGTAGGGAACCGAGAAATACAATGTAAAATCCCTTGGCATCACTGACCTTACCTTCAAATCCTTCCCTCCATCCAAATAGATCTGCTACAGCATAGGCAGAAGAGCCGGCAAGCACCGGCAGTGCAAGAAGACCCCCTGTGATTATTCCAAAGGAGAATATGAGAAATGCGAACCGTCCAGCTATGGGTTTCAGAGCAAGGGCAGCATCTTTTACTGAGTTCAATTCAAGATGTCTACCAAAAAGTGTGTATGCCGCTGCCACAATGATGAAGTACGCAACCACATTCGAATAAGTCATGCCCGCGATTGTATCCCATGTAGCCACATGAATCTGGACAACGGACTTGTGCTCGATTTTCTCCTCAGCTGCCTGCCAGAAAAGCATGTACGGTGAGATAGTGGTACCGAGCAAACCAAGAGCTGCCATTGCATAGGCAATGTTCCATTTTATGTGAGGTATAAAAGTATTTACTATGACTTCCCCAATGTCAGGACGTGCAGTAATTGCAGAAAAAATGTAGACTGAAAGGGATGCGGTGAGGACCAGTAATACTCGCTTTATTGTTCGGTATTGCTTAAAAATCACGAGATAGGCGAGAAAGGCCGTGAGAGGTATCAACCAATAGATTGACTTTACACCTGTGGTTATCTGTAGGACCACAGCGATGGCGTCAATATCTGCTGCAATGGTGAATAGATTTGCAATTAAAAGGGTCATTACAATAGGAACTGCAACCTTCCTTGAGTAAAATTTTACGAGGACCTCTGAGAGACTCTTTCCTGTGACAATCGCAATTCTCGAAGCTGTGTCCTGTACGGCAATCATCATGGGCGTTGAAAATAACATAAGCCAGAGCTGAGACAATCCAGTTGAGGCACCAATACTTGTGTAGGTAACAATTCCTGCGGGATCGTTGTCAGCGCCACCAGTAACAATCCCGGGACCGAAATCCCTGATTTTCTTTAATCTTTTCCACCTTTCACTAATCATGACTTCCAATTTAACGTATAAAAACTAACCTTTCAAGAAATCTAAACTCTTGGGAGACAAATATCTAAATTTTTTTTCAACTGGTGCATTCTCTTTGTCCCCTCGGTGATGGGGATTTGGGAGGATTGTATTTTTCAAGCGGTAATCATCCCCCTGTCCCCCTTCTTTAGAAGGGGGACTTTTTGGATAGGTTTTTTCGACTTGTCTTTCTCCAAAATTCTCGAGGATTGAATGCTACTGTGCAGACGCAATTTCTAAAATTGTTTGAAAAACTAAAAATTTTTAGGATGGATTTATCCTGCGTTTTGAGGTTACTTCCAGAATTTCTTTATCCGCTCGAGATACTCGTTCATTGATGCCTTGATGTCTTTCAGAGTATCTCCACCAAACTTCTCAAGAACTGCATTAGCCAGAACAAAAGAAACGAGTGTTTCAGCGATTACAGAGGCCGCGGGGACCACAACTGTATCTGAGCGTATATAGGGGGCCAGTTTCCCCTTCAGTGTTGAAAAATCGAAGCTTGCACGACGATTTCTCATGGTTGAAATGGGCTTCATATAACCGCGAACAATCAGGGTTTCACCGTTTGTTATCCCGCCCTCAATGCCTCCAAGATTGTTAGTTTTTCTTCTTACCCTTTCTTTAACTTCAAATTCGTCAACTGCTTCACTGCCCGGCATCCGGGAAATTTCGATTCCACGACCTATTTCAACCGCCTTAACAGCGTTGAGACTCATTATTACAGAAGCAAGTCGGCCGTCTAATTTACGCTCAGCATCTGTGTGACTTCCGAGACCTGGTGGTAGGTTGAATGCACTGACCTCAAAAATTCCACCAAGTGTGTCCCCCTTTTCCATCACTGTATCAACCAATTCCCTGGCCGCTTCATCGTATCCAGGCGCAGGAAAATAAAAGATTGATTCTTTTCTGTTTTTCTCGATTAACTGAGGGTTGTATCGAATATTTTTTACTTCAACGTTGCCAATGGAGACGGTGTATCCAAGAACTTTAATCCCTAACTCCTGCAAGAACCTTACGGTAAAGGCAAGGACAGCAGTTCGTACAGCTGTTTCTCTTGCACTGCTCCTCTCAATTATTGGCACAAAATCATCTGTCATGTCGAATTTTAGTGCCCCTGCATAATCGGCATGACCTGGTCGCGGAATGGTACGTGTTGATTCCCTTTCGAGATCTCTGGCTCCGGAATTTCTAATGAGAATAGCCACCGGTGCCCCCGTTGTTTTACCCTTGATAACCCCACCAATGATTTCAAATTCATCTGCCTCAAAATTCATGCGTCTTCCACGCCCATAGCCCCCTCTTCTCCGACGTAAATATTCTGCGACAAATTCCCGATCAATCGTAATCCCAGCGGGCAATCCTTCGAGGATACCTACAAGGTATTTGCCATGCGATTCACCGGCTGTAAGAATTTTGAGCATTCAAAGACCTCCATCTCAAGGTTTTTACCAGTCCAGATTTTAATATTTTCAATTGCCTGGTACAACAACATTTTAAATCCATTTAAAGGTTCGGCACCATGCTCTATTCCAAACTTTAAAAAATCAGTTATTGGAGGATTATAGATGAGATCGTAGAATAACTTTCCAGAAAGATCACCGACTTTAATTCCTCTCAAAAGATAAAATTCCTCCCCATGTAATCCAACGGATGTAGCATTTACCACCAGATCTGCATCTCGTAAGGCTTTTGAGATGTTTTCTACAACCGCTGTATTATTGAATTGTCTCGCAATTTCCTCAGCGTGTTTACGTGTTCTATTGAAAATCATAACTTTTTTGTTGTGAAGGGCGTAAATCACAGCTCTCGCCGCTCCCCCGGCACCAAAAACCAGTACGGTTTTAAATCGTCTTTTTTTTATAGGTTTAATAAAGCCGATAAAATCCGTGTTGTACCCCATTAATTTACTCCCATCCACCCGGACAGTGTTGATGGCTCCTATAATGAGAGCGGCA
>JALSOD010000073.1 GCA_026986655.1 Caldifarciminota bacterium
AACAGAATCGTGTAAAGTGACCCTCCAGCTTGATTTTTCGAGTGTATCATAGACCCAGATGTCCCCTCTAAAGGTAAATGCAATCTTTTGTCCATCAGGTGAAATTGACGGGTAAAATAGACCGAGAATACCAGACTTAGGACTATTTGTAACGGATAGCAAAAAGAGTAAGAGATACTTTATCATTAGAAAAACCTCCTTTTCAAAAATTTTTGTTAGTTTAAGGTAGTCAAAATGGAATTTCAAAAAAGCATGATAGCAAAAAGAAACGAGAGTATCACATCCTTTATAGTGATGGAGATACTTGAAAAGGCACACCGTCTCGAGAGGGAGGGGAGAGATATAATTCACCTTGAAATCGGAGAGCCAGATTTTGACACCCCTAAACCCATTGTTGAGGCTGGTATAAAGGCTCTAAAAGAAGGAAAAACCCACTACACCCCCAGTCTTGGCATCCCGGAATTGCGGGAAAAAATTGCAGCATTTTATTACAGCTACTATGGTGTTGAAATTTCCCCTGAAAGGGTAGTGGTAACCAGCGGTACCTCCGGGGCATTTCTTCTAATTATGGCTGCTATTCTTGATATTGGAGATGAATTAATTTTTACCGATCCTGGATATCCCTGCTATCCAAACTTTGCGAGAGCCTTCGATGCAACCCCTGTATTTGTTCCAGTCTATGAAGAGGAAAATTTTGAGGTCTCACCGGAGAGGCTAAAATCGGCACTTTCGTCGAGAACAAAAGCTATCCTTATTGCGTCACCTGCAAATCCTACCGGAACTCTTACACGGCCGGAGGTGTTGAAAGAGGCCATTGAAATGGCTCCGTTTTTTATTTCTGATGAAATATATCACGGACTCGTCTATGAGGGGAAAGAGCATACTGCCCTTGAATTTTCGAATGATGTGATTGTAATTAACGGTTTTTCAAAACTCTTCGCGATGACTGGTTGGAGATTGGGATGGTTGATAGTGCCTGAGAAACTTTTGAAGACAGTCCACAAGCTTGCCCAGAATCTTTTTATTTGTCCCAGCTCTATTGCCCAGTATGCGGCTCTTGCTGCCTTTGAGGAGAGCTGGTCTTATGTGCTTGAAATGAAGAAGAAATACGACGAGAGACGAAAGGTGATAGTTGAAGGCTTGAGAAATCTTGGTTTTGGTATCAAATCTACCCCGGCGGGTGCATTTTATGTCTTTGCCAATATTTCCAGGTTTTCTAATGATTCATTCAAGTTTGCCCATGAGATATTAGATGAAGCGGGAGTGGCAGTGACACCGGGGGTTGATTTTGGATCAAATGAAACCAATCATTATATCCGATTTTCTTATGCAAATTCTCTTAAAAACATTAAAGAGGCCTTGAAAAGACTCGAAGAATTTTTAGAGGAGAGAAAATGAGGCTGTTAACTCGTTCAAGATATGCTGTTAGAGCCATACTTGATCTCGCCATGAATCAGGATGGCAGGCCTATCTTTATCAGGGAAATTGCAGAGCGTGAAGGTCTTTCTGAACGTTACCTTGAAAATCTTTTCCTTCAGCTAAAACGGGCCGGTATACTTGAGAGCTCAAAGGGTCGTGGTGGAGGCTTCAGACTCGCAAGAAGCCCGGGAAGTATAACGCTTCTCGAAATAGTTGAGGCGGTTGAGGGTAAAATTAGCCTCGTTGAGTGTGTGGCTGATCAATCAAGCTGCGATAAGGTTTCTATTTGTGCTCCACATGAGGTCTGGAAGGAGCTCGCCGAGAACGTTCGCGATTTTTTAAGACAATACACACTTGAGGACCTTATTTTGCTCCAGAAGCAAAAATTAGAAAAGGTCGCCGATTATTAATGTGCCTGCTGTTCTGATAAAGGATATAGTAAGGTCCAGTATCTCACGTTATCTTTTTCATTGAATTAGAGGTATTAAACCCCCATTCGTACAAAATAACTTTAATTTGCTGATAAAAGTGATTCTTCGGTTATCATTCCTCTTATCCTACTTTCTGAGGAAGAGGGAATTCTCAAGGTGTCTACCTTAGAAGAAGATTCAAAAGGATTTTTTATTCGTTTTCTGTTTTTCTCCCGGCTTTTTCCGAACAGCCTCAACTTTCACAAAATATTGTTCGCCATCATCGACCTGGTGAAGTAGTCTTTTAGATGATCCCAATCCCATGCTAATTTTTTCATAAATTCTGGTTTTTAGTGGAGCCTGTTTCACGTGAAACATTTAGTCTCCGAGGTGTTTATCTTTTTCAATGTACTCTTTGATGTACTCTCTTACCGCATTCTCAAAGGTGTAAAATTTGCCCGGATAGCCAAGGCGTCTAAGTTTTGATATTTTTGCCTCTGTGAAATATTGGTAACGGGGTTTCAGCCAGTCTGGCATATCGATAAATTCTATTTTGGGTTCAAGTCCAAGTGCATTAAATACCGCATGGGCGAGTTCGAGCCAGGAGTGAGCCCTTCCCGTTCCAACGTTGTAAATTCCGTATGCGTGGGGAGTTTTAAAGAGATACATAACCACTTCCACGGCATCTTTTATGTAGATAAAATCCCTTTTCTGCTCTCCGTCTCCAAAGGCTGGATTGTACGATTTGAAGAGTTTTATCTTCCCGGTCTGTTTAATTTCTTCGTAGGCCTTTAAAACCTTACTTCTCATTTCCCCTTTATGGTATTCGTTTGGACCATACACGTTGAAGAATTTAAGCCCGATAGTGTAGCGATGCAGGTTGTTTTCGTAGAGCCACAGGTCAAAAATGTGTTTAGAAAAGGCGTATGGATTCAAAGGACGCAGTGAATGGAGAAGAACTTCGTTGTCGTCGAATCCAAGGTTTCCTGTACCGTAAGTTGCGGCGCTTGAAGCGTAGATAAATTTTATTCCCCGATTGATGGCATAGGTTGCAACCTTCTGGGAATATTTGAAATTGTTTTCAATAAGGAAGCTCATGTCCTTTTCCATCGTATCACTACGTGCTCCCATGTGAATTATAGCCTCAAGTTCCGGAATATCTTTGTCCTGCTCGACAATTTTTAAAAATTCATCTTTCTCCATGTAATCTTTGTAATAAAGGGGAAGTAAATTTTTCCATTTGTCTGAGTTTCCAAGGTGATCCACGATCAGAATATCTCTGCGGTCCTCCTGGTTTAGCCTCCACACTATTGCACTTCCAATAAATCCTGCTCCGCCCGTTACTATAATCATGCTTTTTACCTTAAAACAAATAGACGATTTTTTCAACCTAAGAAGAACATATAAGATAGACGGATGTAGGACTTACCTCCAGACCTCGGAGGCATATTATTTTGATTTTCTCTCTGGTGTCCTTTATTCTGTGTCTAATGAGATTTCGCTAAAATGGGAGCTAATTAGCAGTGGAAGGGTAAAAAGGAATAGAATCTCTTGAATCTTGTTGTGGGAATACTCGAAAAAACCAGCCGGGAAATCGGGACTATCGAGAAAGCTTCCTCCAATTCTTTAGAATATTTTTAGAAATTTTTTCTTTGGAAATGGTTACCGCTATTTTGGAGAAGAGAAATGAGAGAGATAAGGATAAATATTTGTTATCTATAGTGGGTATGCGAACTGTTCGGGTACAAAAGAGTTATCAAAATTTTTGGGATGGCTAATGGGGTTGGGTACAAAATATTTTTTTAATATTTTTGTGCGTCTTGTCTGGATTCTTCCTTAAATTAACTTAAAAAAGCATAAATTGCATGGTAGAGATGAATTTTTGAGTGTCTCATGTAGTTTCTGGAAGTTTTTTTCTCCTGTGCAGGTCTTTCAGGGCTACAGCCGGAGGGGAGGAATTTTTCACATGGGTGTCTGCTTCCTGGATAATTTGCTGAATCTTTTTAGTCTATGATCTTCCAAATTGGACTTCCACAAAAAGGTGTCAAAAAAAACATTTATCGCTATAATGACCAAGATCCAATGCCTTTTTAGTTTGATAAAATTCCATAAAAATTGCACTGCTA
>JALSOD010000074.1 GCA_026986655.1 Caldifarciminota bacterium
TATCACCTGTGGTCAAGGAGCTTTTATCTTCCCTGCAGGGAAGGAGAACTTAACCCTCACTTTGAAGTCAGGGAGTGATCCTGTTGAAAATCTATCAGGTTATCTATAAAATAGCGGAAGTGCTATGGAGAGAGTTACATACCTGCAGGCAGGAGGATTATGAAGCAACATAAATGTAGTAATTGTTCCGCTATAAACTCAGGCAGGAGGTAAAGAATTGAGCAGGATCCAGTTCACCGGCAACTGGTTTATTGATTTAGGAATATTGGGTTTTGTTAATTTGATGGAGGGTAAAGTATGATAGTATCGCTTATTCAAATCGGCAGGGCTACGAGAGATGTTTATACAATTCCTTTCGTTGAAATTCCTTACAAAGATGTTAGTGAAAGCAAGGATAAGCCCAGATTAATTGTTGTAGAATTGGCTAATCAAGATGACGAGCTAAAGTTTGAAGGTGTTTATCTGGCTGACTACAGTGTCGAAGATGCCAAAAACAAATATTTTTTCAGGTCCGGGAAATCTAAAGGGGCCGCACCGACTTTGAGCTTTAAATTACCTCCGAAATCTTCCACACTTAGAGAGCGACTTAAGGTTTTGGATAATCTTGGTTATCGAGTAAATGAGGAAGAATTGTCGATTCGAATAGAGGAATTTGCTGACAGATTAAGGAAAGAAAAAGCTATTGGGAAGAATGTTCTCGTGGTTTTGAAAATTGATGGGAAATGGCCTTCTGAAAACGAGAGGCTGGTAACGGGTTTTATAGAAGAAACTTTGAGGAATCTTGGTGACAATAAATTCCGCAAATTCTGGAAAGTTGAGTCTATCTGTCATGGCTGTGGTCAAAAAAAGATAGTTTATGGTGGAGTGGGAGATCTGTTGAAGTTTTATACTGTAGATAAGTATGGATACGCACCTTCATTAAATCCCAAGTATGCCTGGAAACAATACGGTTTGTGTAAAGAGTGTATTCTTGATCTTGAAAGAGGGAAAAGGGCAGTAGATGAGTTCCTGAAGTGGAATTTTTATGGAAAAGAGTTCTGGCTGTTACCTGTATCAACAGGGAATCTAAGAACGACACTTGAAGAATTCAAAAATTTTTATTCTGAAATAAAAGGGAAGTCTCACAAAGAGGGGTATGAGTCTATCGAAGACAGATTGATTTACGAAGCCTCGGTGAGGGAGGAGGTAACTTTTTACCATTTTGTGTTCGTGAAAGCTGAAAATCAAGCATTTAGAATTCTCTTACATATAGAAGAAGTTCTTCCCTCAGTGCTTGCGCAGTATGTTTACACAAAGAGAGAAGTTGAAGATGACTTCAATAACTTTCTCCACGAATTTATTAACAATAACGAAAGCTTCAGGTTTAATTTCTTCACATCACCAGATTTGAAGGCAACGAAGCAAAAACAGGGTTTCACTGATGAGGACTTTTTTATGCTTGTTGATAAAGTTTTCAGACGCTCGCCTGTGGACGAGAGATATTTGATTTCAAAGGCTATGTCTCGAATTAGCAAAGATATGGCTGAGACAGGCGAACAGGGAAGGATTCCACGGTGGTCAGTTCTTGAAACCCTGCTATCGCTTGAGTTTTTGCTTAAATGGGGCATACTTAAAAGAAAAACTGGAGGTGTTGAGATGAACAGTTCACCATATGCAGAATTTTTTGAGAGACATGGTGATTTCTTTAACCATCCGGCAAAAAGGGCGCTTGTCTTGCTCGGCGTGATCGTACAAAAGTTTTTAAACTACCAATACAAAGAGCGCAATTCAACGCCTTTTATGAAGGTCCTGAAAAATCTACGGCTTGACCAGAAGGATGTGCAGTCAATCTTTACCGCTCTTCAGAACAAGATGAACGAATACGGGATTGGACACTGGTGGCCTGAGCTCCGCGAAGGGATAAGTTTGTATTTTATTGAGGGCGGCGATAAATGGCCTCTATCCCCTGACGAAATCGGATTTTACATCGCAGTGGGAATGTCACTTCATTCGCATCCGGTATTTGGAGAACGACATGAAGCCAGCTAAACGGGACTGGAAGCTTGTTCAACGAATAAAGTTAAGACACATGGTCAAAGAGGCACTTCCTGTTGAAAGGAAATTTGAGATTTTTGAAGAGATGGTGGAAGAGGCACGGGAAATCGGAGCATTTCCACCTGATGACCCCCATGGAGGGCTTGACCATATCCTGAGATGCGCGTGGGTGATAAACTATGGTCAGAAAACTGTTAGTGAAGATAGCCCAAAAGCTCGATGAGTATCACATCGATTACATGGTGATCGGTGGCCAGGCGGTGTTGATTCACGGTGAGCCGAGAATGACGGCGGATATCGATATAACGCTCGCCGCTACCGTTGATAAACTTGATGTGGTGGAGAAAATCGTTCACGAGTTGGGGCTCTCCATAATAGTTGATGAACATCATGATTTTGTAAAAAGAACATGGGTTTTGCCAGCCTATGACCCAAAATCAGGTTTCAGAGTGGATTTTATATTTTCCTTTTCCTCCTACGAGAGAAAGGCCATTGAAAGGGCGGTTAAAGTCAAAATAAAGGGTTATTTTGTTAAATTTGCTTCTGTTGAAGACCTTATTATACACAAAATTGTTGCAGGTAGGGCAAGGGATATTGAGGATGTAAAAGTTATCTTGCATAAGAACCTGAACAAATTTGATAAAGATTACATCTTGAGGCAACTAAAAGAGTTTGACGATTCTCTGAACCTTAACACAGTTGAGACATTTGAGAAGATTTTGGATGAAATCCGCGAGGAGATTTCCAATGAGTGAACTTTCAAAAGATGAGGTGCGCAATCCAGAGAGCCTTAAGATGAACGAGAGCGGAAGCTTGAACCTTATCAAATCCATTATCCTCAATAAACTGAAAGAGGAAGAGTTTGATGTTAAGAGGATTGTCCTTTTTGGAAGTCGGGCGAAGGCTGAACATGATGAATACAGTGATTGGGATATTCTTGTGGTGGTTGATAAACATGTAAGTTTCTCTCAAAAGCGTAAAATAGCATCTAAAATCAGGAAAACTCTCGCCCGAAAAGGTATTGCCATTGACATCATTATTAAAAGCGAAGATGAGGTAGAGGCGGAAAGGAACGATGTGGGACACATAACTTATTATGCTCTGAGAGATGGTGCAGAATTATGAATGAAAATACTGTAAAAAAATGGATTTTCAAGGCAGAAAGTGACTTGAAAACAGCTAAGGATGAATTAAAAACAAAATCTCCAGCCACAGACACCGTTTGCTTCCATACCCAACAATGTGCTGAAAAATATTTGAAAGCTTTTTTAATTTTTCATAATAAACCTTTGAAAAGAACTCACAATCTGGCCGTCCTTATAGAAGAATGTGCTTCTATTAGCCCCGGATTCAGAGAACTGCACGATTACTCCATAGATGAGCTCAGTGATTATGCTGTAGCTGTAAGATACGGCAATGAATTTTATTTTCCTTCTGTTGAGGAGGCCAAAGAAGCTTTGAGGCTTGCGGAGATTACCAGGAATTTTGTCCTGAATGCATTTAAAAAACTGGGGGTCAGTTTTGATCCCGAAAAGATTTTGAAGGAGGTGCGTGATGAGTTATCTCAAAAATAGGTCAGAGTTTTTGTTTCTCTACGATGTCAGGGACGCCAACCCCAACGGCGACCCGATTGACGAGAATAAACCAAGAATAGATGAGGAAACCGGCCAGGTGATAGTTACCGATGTGAGACTGAAAAGAACGATAAGGGATTACCTCGCCTCGGTTAAAGGGCTCGATGTCTTTATCATTGAGATGCGTGATGAGGAGGGGAACCTTCGCACGAAAGAGGACCGCTCGGCTGATTTTGAGGATGACCCTGATTTGATTCTTGAAAAATGCATTGATATGCGGCTTTTTGGAGCTACGACCGCCATCAAAGAGAAAACCATAACATGGACTGGTCCT
>JALSOD010000075.1 GCA_026986655.1 Caldifarciminota bacterium
TCCAGTCCGGAGATAAGACGGGTATCGACATAGAGACACTTGCACAGATAGCGCCCGATGCGGTGAGTCGTGCGCCCGATGGCACGATTGAGGGAGTTGATTACTCGAAGCTCGTCCCCATCCTCATAGAGGCCGTAAAGGAACAGCAGAGGGAGATAGAGGAGCTCAAAGCCAGACTTAACAGCAGGAGGTAGGAGTATGAAACTTGTTCCTCTGCTATTACCTATCATAATTGGAATTTACCACCTTAAAGGGAGTATTGAATCCTCAAGTGGAGGTGTAGGACTCTACTCTACACACTTCCACTCATCCTTTGCATCAGGTACAACTGTAAATGGAAAATCTGGCTCATCTCACTATCAGGAAAGAGCAGGTATCCCTTACTACTTCAACATTTTCTACCTTATACCTGGTGTGAATGAGAGCGTAAATGTTCCAATCGTATCCTCAGGTTTGAAAAATCTGTGGCCCAACCCTTCGATGGGTAAGATTGTTATCCTTTACGGTGCACATAAAGGAGATAGAGTAAAGATTCAGATATTCAGTATATCTGGCAGAGAGGTATATCGAAAATTATTTGTTGAGCATTCAGATGGAATAAAAACTCTTCGTGTGGACAGGAATTTGCCAAGTGGTATTTACATACTGCACTTTAAGGTTGAAGATAATATTACAAGCAGGAAGATTGTAGTGATCAAATAAGAATTTTCACGCTGAAGCAATTGGCATTAAATTAGCAAAGTGAGGGCGACGCCCTCAGGGCGTCGCCCTCACTTATCTTCTAAAAATTCTCGCCTGATTCGTAAAGTGCGGATCATTCTGGATTCCCTCAAAAGCGTCAACTTTTATCGTGTAATCATCAAGCATCTTAACTATTATCGTGTATTGGTGAAGTTCAACTCCAATCCCCGGAGATGTATAAACATGGTAAACCACCATACCGCTATCGGGTGTAATATATGCTGGATTAGGTGAGTTGCCATAGACAGCATAACTAAAAGACGGAATTCTAAATCCTTCGCCAAGTCCAATTCTTATCGAATTAGGGTCAACAACATCATAAACGAAACTCAACTGTTCATGCCAGTTACCAGGATTTTTTGAATAGAACCATGCCCCAACGAGCTTTCCGTACCGGTCATAGAAAACTTTTCCACATCGTGGATTCCCGGTTCTTCTAACCTTCGAGTAAATCAGTTCCTTCAGACTATCCGTAAAAAATTTAAAAGGGCACACAGTATGAAGATAATCAAGGTCTCCAACCCATTCAGGGTGTCTGAACGGAAGAGTTGAGTCACTATTGAATATGCCAAAGTCCAGAGCGGCTGACGTTCCGTTGACTTTAGCGGTAAAGCCGAGTGTGTCACCGGCAGATACTCGAATATGAACTGGATTACAACCCTCTATAAGTTCCCCAACTCTGGCCCTTATTAAGTGTGAAATGCTTGATAGATGGCCAAACATCCCCCTTACATTATTGGTGTAAGCTATAAAGATATCATAGTCTTCATTCTGTCCAGGTGTATTTACTCTTTTAAAGCCAATTTCTAAAATTATCCCATCTCCGGGAGCAATAACAGGTTTGTTAAAACCGCAATCTGCCAGCACAAAATACGCATGGTCTGTAGGTAAAACGTGTCCAGGAGGATTCAAATGGCCTAAGGGAAAAATGAAGTCGACATTATTTAAGTCAATGGGAAGGTTTGTGAAAACGGGAGAACCATGACCAAGCTCTTCAACACTTACCCAGTGATTACTGGGATTTTCCTCGTGTCCACCAGGTACGAAATTTCCATTTTCTTTGCACCCTGAGAGAATTATTACCGCAGCCATTATCAAAATCCATCTTTTCATTCCCGAACTCCTGATAAATGATAAATCCCGTCAGTTTAATTTTTCAATTTCAATATCCAGTTGAACAACCCGGAAAATACCAGGAAATATAACATAGAAATTTGGTGGAGATTGGATGGTCTGTTATAATTTACTTATGCTTACTCTTTTAGTGGTAATAATGTCCATTACGGATACACTTCATTATCCATACCATACCGGAGTACTTCAATTTCCTCACGATGAGGGTGCTCATTTTGCGGATACTGTCACATCTGAATGGTGGTATGTGAATATGAATCTCGTAGATGAAACCGGTGATAGCTTTGGTATAATGCTGACTCATTTCAGGAGACCTGCTGTGGCAAGGATATTCAATTTAACCGACATATCACAGAACACTTTTTACTCAAGTGTGAGTATTTTTGGCTCTTTATTCACAGATACAGGACATGTTTATATTACTTATAGAAACCTCTATGGAACCGTAGAAGATACGAATAGATGGATGTACCCCGAAGATGGTAAACCTTTCTCTTACCTGATTAAAGTTGATGATAGGGAGATAGGAGTGTCGTGTTCACTTAACCTTGAGGCGTTTGAATATCCATTCGCTATCGATAGCCTCGGGATTGTAACTCTCGGAGACAGCGGAAACATAAGTTATTACTATGCTATTCCTTTCATCAACGTGCAGGGAGAACTTAATATGGGCAATGAGCGTCATAGTGTGCATGGAATTGCCTGGATTGACCGTCAGTGGGGACCTTTTGGTGTAAGTCCTCAGGGTGGATACGAGTGGTTTTCAGTGGTGTCCTCAGAGGGCGATAGATGGCTTGGACTTCAGGTGTGGAATTTGTTTGAGGGTGATTCCGTGCCTCATAATCCGAATTACAGGCATTTGAATATTTTCGCGCACACATCAGATACGAGTTTTCAGATTTACACTTCTCGATTTATCTTAGAGAGACTTGGATACCTGTATGATTCTGCGACTCAGAAGTATTTTTCAAAGGGATGGCGGATACTATGGCAGAGAGACAGTGACTTCTTCTTTGTGGAAATACATCCTGAAGTGGAAAATCAGATTACAACCTTTGTAACAAGCAGATTTTACGAAGGTGTAACCTGGATTTCGAAAATTTCTGCAAATTTTGGAGGGGAAGAATTTATTAGGCACTCCCTCAGTGGTTATGGGTATGCAGAGCTTGTGCAAAAGTACGATGATAACATTGTCCCTCCCTCTGCTCCACGATTTGTGGGTTTCAACTATGATCCATCAGCTGCTATGGTCAGGATAACCTGGCATCCATCTATTATGGGTACTTATCCAGTTGCAGGTTACAGAATTTACTTCCTTGATCCTCAGGATCCTGATGTTATCAAATATTTCCAGGTCTCACAGGATACTTTTGTCGAAATACCATCACCATCTGATAATCGGTTAGCCATCATGATTTCAGCTTTCGATTCTGCATCAGCAGTAAACGGGAGTGACCTCGCAGGTCCATTTATATTTACCAATATAAGTGAGTCCAGGAGTCATTTATTGCCTGTGAGAATCAGATTCACAAATAAAGATCAAAAATTAGACGTATTCGCTAATAGTAGCTGGAATTTAGATATTGTCTCTGCAGATGGAAGGATAATAAAAAGATTTGGAGGAACAGGTGAGTCGAGCGTAAGACTGAAACTAACTCCTGGTGTGTATTTCGCAATTTTAAAAAGTAAAGGTTATAAAAAGGTGCAGAGGTTTACAGTAATTCACTGAACTTCACACAAAATCCAATTTTCGGGGTAGGGGTAAAAATTTGCCAAAGGTGAAGTTTATACACCGTTTCCTTGAAAAGTGTATTATGTGTAAATTAGTTTCAAAAAACCTTTAAATATTGAATATTTTGACTGTATATTTCATTATGGACGCTGGAAGATATTGGTTTAATGGTATAAAATTTGTGAATGCTCATTCCAAACGGAGGTCTCGTTCATGATTGAATTTTTTCATAGTCTTGTCTTCTTAGTGCTGGTATCGTTTAAACCAGCTCCTGCCACCAATGTTCGGGCCTTTGACACTCCCAACGATGC
>JALSOD010000076.1 GCA_026986655.1 Caldifarciminota bacterium
CTCGACATATTTGATTCCGGGAGAACCTGGCAAAGGCGA
This sequence comes from Caldifarciminota bacterium, assembly GCA_026986655.1. Taxonomy (GTDB): domain Bacteria; phylum Hydrothermota; class Hydrothermia; order B15-G9; family WFZT01; genus WFZT01. Next base: position 40 of record JALSOD010000076.1, read on the forward strand.
AGTGGTCTTGAATGGAGCCGCTGCCAGACTTGGCGAAATCGGAGATCAGATAATCATTGCTTCATACGCACTTATGGACGAAAAAGAAGCTAAGAATTACAGACCACAGATACTCAGATTTGATGAGAATGGAAAAATTATCAAATAATTTGGTCCAGCAAGGGAGTATTTTGATAAACAAATAAGCATATAAATATTGGGATAAGCATATAAATATTGGGAGGTAAAAATTGAATTTCTTCTTAATCCTCCTCTTTATGAGAATGCCATTTTACGTTGTTCAACCCAGCATTAACGTGGTGGGCACAACGGTCGTTGTCTCCTTCCATAAAACGTACAAAATGGCCATGCCCAACATCTATTACTACGACGAAAACGACCTGCTTCAGCCAGGAATTGAAATTTACGAGCCCAAATACCTTGAAAATATCTGGTATCCAGACACAACTGACACAATATTCCGCTTCCAACTTGATGACATAAAAGTTGGACACGTGTACCACTTTCAACTTGAATGGACGGACCTTGTCAGAGGAAAGGAACTTTCATCAAAGGGATACAAGTTCCGAGTCATAAAACGTGGTGATTCTATCCAACTTGGAGGTATCATCGATCTCGGCCCCGCCCTCGGTAATCTAACAGAGGATGGTATCACTGTATTCTGGCGAACAAACTACCCCTCACACGGCGCTGTCCTCGTTAAAGGTCGGGGATTTTTCAAGGATTCAACACTATCAAGATGGCACAGAATCCATATATCAGGTTTGAAGTCGGGAAAATCATACACATATCATGTAATCTCAACTTTCCCGGAGATTGGAGACACATTCACATCCAGACCCTACAGATTTGTAATACCGGATCCCTACAATTTTAAATTCACGGTCTTCGGTGACACACGTGCAAACTGGAAATCGCCGGGGACAACCCGGAGAATCAACGGAGTAAATGTGGATGTTCTCAGAAGACTGGCCATTCAAAGCCTGAGAGACAACGCATCATTCATTGTGGTACTCGGAGACCTTATCAGGGGATACACCGATGACACAAATTTTGTTAAAATTATGTATGATACATGGTGGTGGGCACTTGAGCCAGTTGCTCCATTCATCCCCATCTTTACGGTCGTCGGGAATCATGATGCGACGGCTCCCATCAAAAAAACCGGTAGGCACAGTTACATGGATCCCTTACCACCATACAGCGTTGAGGATTTCTGGCTGAGATATTTCCCGAATCCACAAAATGGCCCTAAAAATCCAGATGATCCATACACTTACAAGGGAAATGTTTATTACTTCAAAATTGGGCCTGCAATTTTTATAGCGTTAAATCCGGATCACAACTATCATCGGGAAGGGGAAAAGCTTTTCGGAATGCATATTGATTCAGTCCAGTACAGATGGGCAGACAGTGTACTGAATGCAGTTCGTGTACCCTACAAATTCTTAATGTGGCACGAGCCACTAATTGCAACGGGTGGTCATAAGGGCTCCTGCCTGGATCTCTATCCAGAGTCAAGGGATTCTGTGGCTGCTTTACTTCTAAATCATGGGGTGACAGCAATTTTCAATGCCCATGAGCACATCTACGCACGGGTCTGGATTGATCCAAGCACAGATTTCATAAGAAACTCCGAAATTGTAAGAAATCTTGCAACAAAATCCGAATTTTCTGGATTTTATGAAATTATAACTGGTGGCGGTGGTGCCCCCGCGTCAAAGAAACCTGAACATCTGCCTGAATACGTGAAAAAATACTCAACGGAGAATCATTATGTACTTGGAGATGTTACAGCACATGGAGTAAAATTTACCGTTAAGAACATATTGGGCTGGCCAATAGACTCGTTCGGGAAGATATGGCACGACTCGAAGTAAGAGAACTGGTCAAATCTTACGGCAGGGTCCGGGCATTGAATGGAGTTAGCTTCAGCGTCAATGATGGGGAAGTGTTTGCACTGCTCGGCCCCAATGGAGCCGGTAAAACCACCACAATTTCAATAATCCTCGGAATCCTTGAGCCTGACACAGGGGAAGTTTATGTTGATGGCGAAAAGATTAATAGTAAAAAACCTGAGTACAGGGCAAAAATCGGTGCCGTTCTCGAAGAAAATGGAATTTATGAGAGACTAAAAGTTCGAGAAAGTCTCGAATTTTGGGGAGAGATTTACGGCCTTTCAAAGCACGAAATAGAGGGTCGGATCGAGGAAATTGCGCAATACCTTGATATGAAGGACTTTTTAGAGAAGAAAGGGAACGAACTTTCGAGGGGGATGAGGCAAAAGGGCGCGCTGGCGCGCGCCCTTTTGCCTCATCCCAAAATCCTTATCCTCGATGAACCCACTGACGGCCTCGATGTCCCATCAAGAGAAATGTTTAAAAAAATCATACTAAAAGAAAAAGAAAAGGGGAGGGCTATCCTCTACTCCACTCATGTTATGGCCGAAGCCGAGGAAGTTTCTGACAGAATTGCCATAATCCATCAGGGGAATATTGTCACAACCGGTACACTCGAGGAGCTCAGGGATAAGTTTAAAGAGGAAAAATTGGAGAAAATTTTCATTAAGGCCATCGGATATGAATTTTAAACGGGTAATTGCGGTTTATAAAAAAGAGCTAAAAGATTCAATCAGGAACAAAAGAGTTCTCTACTCTACAATCATCGTACCCTTAATTGTACTCCCGATCCTGATTGGCCTTCCAGCTGCCTATCAGCAAAAACAGGCTAAAAAGATTGAAATTACACCGTCCAATGTAATGATCAGCGGATTTAGAATACCGGGATTTTTTGAGATTTTCGCACGTTCGAGTTTTATCAATTTAACCATAGCAAAAGATCCGTTCGATGCATTGAAAAAAGGCAGAATCGACCTCTACTTGAGAGTTGTCCAGAAGGAGCCGCCAACAGTAGAAATTTATTACAACCCACTTTCTGACGCCTCAAAAAAGGCCCTTGCCCGAGTAAAACTGATAATTGACAGTTACAATAATTCCGGTCAGGGAGAAGTCAGGACAAAAAAGATAAACATTCTGACTAAAAGTGTAATCAGTCCACGAGTTATGGCCGGGGTTGTGATGGCCATGATTATTGGCTTTTTAATCGTATTCATACCATTTACAGGGGCAATTGCGCCAGGAGTCGACTCCATCGCAGGTGAGAAGGAAAGAAAGACCCTGAACGTGCTTCTTTCACTTCCAATTAGTCGAAAAGAAATTCTCGTGGGTAAGTTGATGAACGTGGCAACAATTTCGCTTTTGACCTCAGTTCTTACAATCACAGGAATTTATGCGGTAAAATCATTCCTTTTCACCGACATTAATATTGGGAAAATTCAGATAGGCACAAAAGATGCAATTCTTTTCATCTTACTCCTGCTGATGTACATCCTGATTGCGTCGTCAGTTGTAATAATGGCAAGCGCATTCGCAAGAACCTATCGTGAAGCTCAAAACTATCTCACTCCCATCATGATAATCATCATGCTACCCCTCTTCTTCGCCCAAACATCTGCAAGTCTGACAACGCCACACTGGAGTTTTTACATCCCCGGGTACAATCTTCTGGTCATTTTGAAAGAAGCCCTGACTTACGGAATAAATATGAGAGATTTCAATTCTGCGTTTATCAGCAATATTGTGGCACTTTACGTATTGGTTAAGCTGATGACAAAAATCTTCAATAAAGCAATTCTGAGATGAGACTACAAATTTTCACACATGTGCCATTTGAGGGGCCTGGCTATATTCTTGAGTGGGCCAGGCATAAGGGGTTTGATGTAAATTTTACCCAATTTTTCAGGGGTGATGTGGCACCATCGATAAAAGATTTTGATTTTCTG
>JALSOD010000077.1 GCA_026986655.1 Caldifarciminota bacterium
TTGGGATTACTTATGACTGGGATCGAGAAATTGCGACCTGTTCTCCAGATTACTACAGATGGACACAGTGGATTTTCCTCTTTCTCTATAAAAAGGGTCTTGCATACAGAAAAAATGAGTATGTCAATTGGTGCCCAAATTGCAAAACTGTTTTAGCCAATGAGCAGGTAATAGAGGGAAAATGTGAGAGATGCGGTACACCAGTCGTCAAGAAGAAGCTTGAGCAGTGGTTTTTTAAGATTACAGATTACGCAGATAGACTACTTGAAGATTTAAAACTCCTTGAAGGTAAATGGCCTCCCAAGATAATCAAGCAGCAGGAAAACTGGATTGGTAGATCCGAGGGAACTGAAATTGTTTTCCTTTATCAGGATGGGAAGACCAAACTGCCAGTTTTTACAACAAGGGCAGATACAGTTTTTGGAGTTACATTCATTACGATTGCACCTGAGCATGAAATTTTGGAAAAAATCCTGAAAGATTCTCCACATAAAGAAGAGGTGGATAAATACATTCAGGAAGCTTTACAGAAGACTGAGATCGAGAGGACGGCGGAGGAAAGGGAAAAAACTGGTGTCTTTACAGGCACCTATGCCATTCATCCTCTCACAGGTGAGAAAGTTGAGATATGGGTGGCCGATTACGTGCTTGTTAATTACGGAACCGGTATCGTCATGGGGGTTCCTGCCCACGATGAGAGAGACTATAAATTCGCGAAAAGATACGGTATTCCTATCAAAACAGTTATAAAACCGGTGAGTGGCGAGATTGAGAATGGAGAGCTGTTCACTGATTACGGAGTTATGATTAACTCAGGAGAATTTTCTGGCCTATCTTCAAAGGAAGGGATCAAGGCGATTCAGAAAAAACTCAAGGAGCTCGGTCTTGGGGGTGAAGCGGTAAGCTATCGTCTCAAAGACTGGCTAATATCACGTCAGAGGTACTGGGGAGCCCCAATACCGGTGGTTCACTGCCCAAAGTGTGGTGTTGTCCCGGTACCAGAGGAAGAATTACCTGTACTCCTGCCTGAAAATGTTAAAAGCTTCAAGCCTGAGGGACGCTCTCCATTGGAGGATGTGGAAGAGTTTATAAATACAACATGTCCTAAGTGTGGAGGGCCTGCAAGACGTGACCCTGACACCATGGACACATTTGTAGATTCGTCCTGGTATTACCTGAGATACACCGATCCTCATAATGAGCATGAACCTTTTAGCAAAGAAGAAGCAAACAAATGGATGCCTGTGGACCAGTATATTGGTGGAGCTGAACACGCGACAAAACACTTGATATATGCGAGATTTATAAACAAGGTTTTCTACGATGCAGGGATGGTGCCATCTCCGGAACCATTCTCTGCACTCTTCACTCAGGGACTCGTGCATAAGAAATTCTACTGGTGTCCTAAGTGTCTTGAGGTAGTGGATGAGTCTGATATTAAATATAAAGAAATTGATGGTGAAAAAGTTCCATTCCATAGAAAGTGCGGTGAGAGGCTCGAAGAACGTGTTGAGATGATGTCGAAATCCAGGGGTAATGTTGTAAGAGTAGGGCCATTTGTTAGTGAGCACGGCGCAGATGTTGCCAGAATCACCATCCTTTTTGCTGGTCCAGCCGAAAAGGACATGGAATGGACCGATGCCGGGGTTGAAGGTGCTAAAAGATTCATCAACCGTGTCTGGAGACTTTATCAGGAATATCTCCCCAGGATAGATAAATCGGCAAAAGTGGAGCCAGAAAAGCTCAGTGAAGAGGAAAAGAAACTCTACGTTACACTCCAGAGGACAATTTATGAAGTGAGAAAGGACTCTGCGGAGTTCCATTTTAATACCGCAATTGCGAGAATTATGGAGCTTGTTAACGCACTCTATACTTATTCCAATCCGAATAGTGTGATATTCTCAGAGAGTTTACAGAAGCTCGTTCTCCTCCTTGCACCGTTTGCACCACATCTTGCTGAGGAGCTCTGGCATCAGCTCGGCAACAAGGATTCTGTTTTTAGAAATAAATTCCCTGAGTATAATGAAAAATTCCTTGTGCACGACACCATCGAAATTCCTGTCCAGATCAACGGCAAAGTGAGAAGTAGAATAAAGGTACCCATCGACGCAACTGAGGAGGAAGTTGTGAGTACTGCACTTAGAGATGATAAGGTAAAGAAGTTTATTGAGGGCAAAAACATTATCAAAAAGATCTATGTGCCACAAAAACTGCTGAGCCTGGTGGTAAAAGATGGACGTTAAACTTGCAAGAATAAAGAAGGATGATCGGGTTTATTTTGGCGCAGTAATCGATGGCAATTTTTTCCCAATGATAAATGAAACAACAGGGGAGAAAATTGACCGCTCGGCAAATCTCGTTCTGGATTTTGTTTATGAAGATTTACTTGTTCCTGTAAATCCCACGAAAATAGTTGCAGTTGGACTGAATTATCTCTCACATGTTGGCGAAATACGCGCAATGGATGAGGAACCTGA
>JALSOD010000078.1 GCA_026986655.1 Caldifarciminota bacterium
TATCGCGTCTTGCCACCCTTTCACGGTTTTTCAACCTGTTTTTCAAAAGATACATCAATGACATTGCAGCCGGAAATCTGGGAGGGCTTGAGCAGTTTTCCGTTGTCCATCCGGGAGAATCGTATCCACACGAGGTGGTGGTTGTATATGCTGGCGGAGATGACCTCTTCATTGTGGGGGCGTGGCACGATGTGGCAGAGCTTGCCTTTGACATAAGGGAGGCGTTCAGAAAGTTTGTTGGCGGCGACCACATTACGCTTTCAGGCGGGCTTGCTCTGAACCACCTGAAGCATCCAGTCCACCTCTTTGCACAAGACGCAGGCAGGGCTGAGGACGAGGCAAAAAACAGAAAAGTTGAGGAGAACGGGGCCGAAAGGGTTGTTAAAAATGGATTCACGGCCTTTGGCAAAACCCTTGGATGGGATGAGTGGATGGAAATTCTTAAATATGGGCGCGGGAGTTTGCTGGAGATCAGAAACGAATTTTTCAAGCCGGTAGAGGTAGAGCTTGAGAAACGAGATGATATCGAGCGTGTGAAAAAATTTGTACCCAATTCACTTGAAAAGAAGGGAAATACACTGCCGCGAGGATTCATTTACAGGCTGATGCTCATATCCGAAGGCTTAAAAGACGGCATAAGGCTTAAACCCTATGCATTACTTGCCTACACCATCAGGAAAAAAGAACTCAGAAGCCATTTTGCCGACTGGCTGAACATCATGTCATCGTATAACTTTCTAAAAAACCTCAAACCCGCCCTCTGGTGGCTGGATTTGATGATGCGAGGCCATGAAGTGGATTAAAAGATAACTGTGGAGGGAAAGCAAGATGAATGACTATGTTTCATTTTGGAATGATTTAAATTCGATCTCTTCTACAAATCCCAAAAGAGATCTCAAGACCCTTTTTGAAAAATACAATCTTCTAACTGAAGATGGTTATCCTAGGGAAACCATACATTTCGAGCTAAAGAGATGGAGTCAAGATTTATTTCATGACAGCGGAATAAAAAATAAACTGGTCAAGCATGCTGTTGCTATGGCTAACACTATTACTAAAAATCCTTTTGAGATAGCAATACTTGTTATTGGAATAGATGATAGGAAGCACTTTGATGAACTACCTTATGATTTTCAGGATTTATTTAAGGCAGAAGGAGATACAAAAGAGAATAAAAAAGGCGATGATGTAACTGATGCAATAAATAAACTTATTAGTAGATTCAAAAGTTTGCTTAGAGAAAATACTGTTCCCCAATTTCCAAGCGATAGGATAGATCATTTTATTTTATCAATACCTATAGAAAATGCATACAGTAGATCAGAGGATCGAGATAAAAGGGTAAACTTTTATCCCGTTGTATTCTTCAGGATTCCTGTAGAACTTGGGAAATTTTATGGGATTAAAATAAGCGAAAATAACGTTTACTATTGTTTGGAATTCCCTGTCAGACAAGAAAAAGAAGACAAAACTCCAGAAAGTATAAGAAGGTCATGGTTAAACTTATTTGAAGATGTTCATAAAAAAGTAGCTTTCGATTTATTTACCGTTCGTGCATCAATTCAAGAACCACGAATTGAAATTAAGTTACCAGATTTTATAAAAATAAATGATGGATTACCTTTTGATATCGTGGAACTTCACGAAATCTTGTCAGAATTTACCCTAAGAGATCGAGTAACTTTTATGGATTATCTTAAAAGGAAGGGATTAATCAAGGAGATTTTTGCACAAAGATGGGGTGTGTCCTTTGCCTCATTGCTTCTATTTGGTTCAAGAAATATAAGTTTGTCGAGTTTAACAGTGCCAGAGGCGGCTGTAAATCTCGAATTAGAAGAATCCTATGAAGAAGAAATTGGAGATAGTGCAGAATTTGATGAGAATTATGAAGACAAAGGAAAAGATTATTTTTCTATTTTCCTGATTCCATTAAGAAAGGCGATCATAGAAATACTTGAAACATTTATTGACATAATTAATAAGTATTCTCTTCAATATGATTTAAAAGTAATTATCCCGCCTTTTTATGAAACTTTAATTAATGCCATTATCCATATGAATTATTACTCTCAAAACCCTCAAATAAAGATTAGTCTTTCCGAAAAATGGATAAGAATAGAGAATCCAACTCTTTGGAATCTAACAAATTTGAGTATACAAAAATTAACAAGTAGCGAATTTCCAAAACCCAATCGATTTCTATATGATATCCTAAAAGATTTTAGTTTCTTAATCCCACAGGTGAATTACCATACAGTTTCGGATTTTCTAATTGCAGAATATATTGATTTGGAAAAATTTCATCGAGTTGAAGGGTTAGACAACCTCATAAAATATCTTTTAGATCAAGGACTAGGATTACCTGATTTCAAATTTGAAAGAAATAGTTTTTCTATCTCTTTACCGACAGTGATAGACGAGTCGATAAGAGACTTCTTTCAGCTACAATTAGATGATATACTTAAGCGGAAAAATTTATCTTTATCTGGAAGGAATATAAGAACAAAAGCGCAGCTAAAGCTTATTGAACTTGTGGCTCTTCATGTTGGTTTATTTGAAGAAACGTCTATCCCCGAGGAAAGATTTAATCAATTCTTTGATGCTGATTTTGGCAAATACAAGGAATTTGTAAAAAATATAGAAAAAGAAATCAAAGGAGGTTGATTATTATGCTTGTAAATTACTCAAAACCTGAAAAGTTCAAGAAATTAATAGATAACATAAAATCGGTAAACACATTGTCTGAGCTGTTTGCATCCCATAGGGTAAAAGAAGTCATAGAAGAGCTGGATGCTGCCGGAGAATTTTTGGCTTCAAAGATGAGGGTAAAAACTAATCAGGTTCGTAAAATATTTGACAAGTTAAAAAATATAGAGGCAAAGCTAAAAATGGGAAAGTTAAATAGGGAAGAACTAAAAAGTGAAGTTCTCATGTTAAAACCTGCACTTGCGTATGTTGTAGCAAGACAGCCCAGAAATCTTGCTCCATTGGCAGATCTTCTTTTCCCAGCGATTGAGAAAGTTCAGGATGAAAAAGATTTTTATGCCCTTGTTAGATTTCTTGAGGCCATTGTGGCCTATCATAAGTTTCACGGAGGTAAAGACTGATGGATAGAAAACTTTACGGCAAGGTTATTTTGAAAGGCATCATCAGGGCTGAGACAGGCCTTCACATCGGTGCATCAAAGGAAACCCTTGAAATCGGCGGACTTGATGCACCTGTTATCAAACACCCGGTATCAGGTGAACCATACATCCCGGGAAGTTCTCTAAAGGGCAAACTCCGCTCACTTTTTGAAATGAAATTGCATACGGATGAAGGGCTTGAGTTCAATCACAAGATGAGCGTTGGAGGAAATATCATCAGAATGCATGTATGCGATTCATACGAGAAGGCTCAGAACTGCAAAGTTTGTAGAATATTCGGCTCCTCAGGCGATACG
>JALSOD010000079.1 GCA_026986655.1 Caldifarciminota bacterium
GTTTCCTATCTGTAATTGCATAAAAAATTTAAACGAGGGAACTGTAAAACTACTTTTAAAGAAATCAGAAGACTTTGATGACAAAGAGATTTACCTGTCATTTAAGTCATTCATTCAGAGCCTTGCCTTTCCAAGAATTTTTTATCTCGAGTATACTGCTTATTTGAGTGATCAGCATGGAGATCCTGACAAGTGTGAAAAAAATTTTAGAACTTTGATAAATTTCTGTAAGTCAAATGGATATTTTTTCTATGCAGAAAGAGCCCTGATATCACTCGGCAAATGTATGATGAAGAGGAAAAAATACGATGCATCTCTGTCTGCATTTGAGGAACTAATTTCTCTTTTGAAAGTTTCAAATTCTTTATTCTTTGAAGCAGTTTCATATTACTATATGCTGGAGATCTATCTTTTAAAAGGTGAAAATGAAAAGATATATACAGTCTTTGACAAATTTAATGGACTTATGAAAATTCTGGAAGAAAAAAGCGAGAAGTTTAAAGACACAGAGCAATTTTTTGAGAAAGCGCCTTTGCTTAAAAGAATGATTGAATTACGCAACAAGATTGCTGGTGAACGATTATAATTTTTAAGCCGATAAAGGACACAAATGAATTCCGGTATCACGTGTAAGAGATTTTAAAAATATTTCAGGGATAGATACTGTCCAAATCCTCTCTAATCCAGCAGGGGGTGATATTAAGATGAGTGTCGAAAGGTAACTTCATAAACTCTGAGATGATTCATTTGACATCGAACAAATGTCCCAATTATAATTACATCGGCTTATGAAGGTTGACGAAAAATTAGCACAGGTATATGAGCCCATACTCCCATCTCTTGAAAAAGTGGAGGAGGAAATTCTTAAGAGACTGACGATAGATTATGATTTTCCTCTCAAAAAGTATATCGCGATGGGTAAGAGATTAAGGCCAGCCTCACTTCTTTTTATGGCAAGGGCGTATTCTGGGTTTGAAAGAGATGCTATTGTTCTTGCAACGGCTATAGAGCTTGTTCATGCCTCCTCTCTTATCCATGATGACATCGTGGACGAGGCTCAGTATAGACGCGATAATCTTGCGTTAAACTACAGGTTTGGTAATTCTGTTGCCGTTCTCGCTGGTGATTTTGTATTTTCCCGTGCTATTATGGCTACAAACGAACTAAGAAACCCTGATATAATGGATGTATTCCTGTCATCGGTTCTTGTAATGGTTGAAGGTGAATTTCTTGAGGAGATACTGAAATTCGAGGATAGATTAAAGGAGGATTTCTATTACAAAGTGATTTATAAGAAGACAGCGTCTCTCTTCGAGGCAAGCTTTACTCTCGGCGCGCTCTGGCGTGGTCTTGACAAAGAGATGCTGGATGTGGCAAGAAAAATTGGCTACAGCTTCGGGATGGCTTATCAAATTATAGATGATTGTGAAGACTTATTTTCTGATACGGATAGTGATATTGACCTGGAGAAAATCACACTACCGGTTATAGGAGCACTTATTAACTCCGACGACCATGTTAAAATTTCACTTGACATGGGGCTTGATGAGCTCAGAAAGTTTGTATTTGATAACAAGGGGTATGACTATGCCCTGAAAAAGTCGAGATTTTTCATCGAAACGGGTAAAAAATTGGTGGATAAATTACCGGATCCTGATGTGATAGAAAATCTTGGTAAATTCTTCGATTACCTTGACTATAAGAGAGAAAAAGTTTTAGAAAATGTAACCTCCCCCTCCGTTTAGAAATCCTTCAATATCTACTGATTAAATTTCTCGAGAGAGAATTTTCCATCTTTTAGTAACAGTTTCCCCGCCGTTGGAATTCTGTCATGTTCAAAAAATAGAGTATAATCATTCTTTATAAATTCGACATAAAGTTCTTTTTTCTTCTCAAGGGTATCAACGGGGAAATTATCGTAGGCCATAATATAGGGGAGTGGTACGTGTAGGCTCATGGGTACAAGATCTCCTAAAAACACTCCAAATTCCCCGTTACTTTCAACAATAACTATCTCGTGTCCGGCTGTATGTCCGCCCGTCTTAATAACTCTTACCCCCTTTGCTATTTCTGTATCACCGTCAAGAAGCTCAATTTTCTCCTTAAGAGGTAAAATATTTTCTTGCAGGTAGCTTGCCTTCGTCCTCTCATTGGGATGAGTTGCCCAGGTCCATTCTTCTTCCTGTACATAGTAAGTGGCATTGGGGAATGCAGGAACGAGTTCCATGTACTGGTTATAAATCGTGGTACCACCTGCATGGTCAAAGTGTAGGTGAGTTAAAATAATCTTTGTTATATTTTCTGGACCAAAGTCAAGTCCATCAAATGCATTTTTAGGATTGATATCGTATATTTTTTTGAGTTTGTCACTCCATTTGTTCCCTATACCTGTGTCCACAAGGATAAGCTCTTTGCCAGCTTTAATTACAAGAACATTGGTCCCCATAGGGATTCTATTCAGGTCATCACACTCAATAATTTTATTCCATAGAACCTTTGGAACAACACCAAACATTGCCCCGCCATCGAGGGCGAAAGTGCCGGCTGATAAGTGAAAGACTTCAAAATCACCTACTTTATACTTCATTTCCATACCTCCTGTATTTTGCAGCTTTCACAAAATGATGAAAAATTGGGTGTGGCCTCATGGGACGAGATTTAAATTCAGGATGAAACTGAACACCAATGAAAAATGGATGGTCCTTTAATTCTATAATCTCAACAAGATAACCATCAGGGGATTCACCAGATACAATCATTCCATTTTCCTCAAAGATTGATCTGAATTCTGGATTAAATTCGTATCTATGACGGTGTCTTTCATAGATAATATCAACTTTACCATAAATTTCGTAGGTTTTCGTACCGGGTTTAATTATCGCTGGATACGCTCCTTTTCTGAGGGTACCTCCATACCTTTTAATACCTTCCTTCTCCGGTAGAATTGTAATAATCGGAAAGGAAGTATCAGGGTCAAATTCCGTTGAATTTGCGCCTTTAAATCCAAGTACATTACGAGCAAATTCTATGGAAGCGAGTTGCATTCCGAGGCAGATACCAAAGTAGGGCATTTTGTTTTCCCTTGCATACTCAATTGCTTTGATCTTCCCTTCAATTCCCCTTTGTCCGAATCCTCCAGGCACAAGTATTGCGTCCACATCACTAAATTCTTCAGAAATATCTCTCATTTCCTCTAACTTCTCTGAATCTATGTACTTTAACTCAACCTTCACATTGTTAGATACAGAAGCGTGTACAAATGATTCTGAAATACTCTTGTAGGAATCTTTAACATCGACGTATTTGCCGACAATACCAATTCGAACTTTTTGCTGGAGATTGAGCAATGTATTTGTGAAATTTTCCCAGTCCGAGAGGTCAATTTTCTTTGACGGTTTTAGCTTCAGTCCCTGAAGAATATTTTCGTCAACCCTTTCTTTGTGAAGAATCAGTGGAGCTTGATAGATGGTCGGGAGGTCCGGCATCTCAACAACCCTTTCCCTTGGAACGTTGGTAAAGAGGGAAATTTTGTCTCTAATCTCATCTCCAATTGGCATCTCTGACCTGCAAATAATCAGATCGGGCTGGATTCCTATCTCTCTCAATTTCATGACAGAATGCTGAGTCGGCTTTGTTTTGAGTTCACCGATGGATCGTATATAGGGAACGAGTGTAACGTGGATGAAAAAGGTGTTACCCTCTCCGTATTCAAGTCTCATCTGTCTAATGGCTTCAAGGAAGGGTAGACTCTCGATGTCACCGACTGTCCCTCCGATCTCCACAATTATGACATCATCTTTATTCAATACAAGTTCCTTAATTCTTAGTTTGATCTCGTCTGTGAGATGGGGGACAACCTGGACAGTCTTGCCCAGGAAGACTCCTTCTCTTTCCTTTTGAATTAGAGATTCATAAATCTGTCCGGCTGTGGCGTTGTTTTTACGCGATAAATCCTGATTGAGAAAGCGCTCATAATGACCCAGATCAAGATCTGTCTCTGCTCCGTCATCAGTTACAAACACCTCTCCATGCTGGAATGGATTCATAGTACCAGGATCTACGTTGAGGTAGGGATCCAGCTTCAGAGGTCGTACAGTATAGCCGTGTCTTTTGATAAGTAGTCCTATAGAGGAAGTAGCTATTCCTTTACCAAGGGATGATACAACTCCACCTGTGACAAAAATATACTTTGGCATTTATCAATTATAAATCAATCGTTATGAACAAAGAAACATTTCCTGGATTGGTGGAATAATTCCAGGAGTCCTAAAATTTCCTGCTGGATTTGAAAAAAAATGAGACTTCGTGAGAAATATTAATCACTTTTTTGCTCAGGAAGGAATTCTGAAAAAGGTTCCCTCTTAAGAATAGGACGTATGATGATGCTTGACTCTAAAATAAATCCTTCTTCTAAAGAAGGAGAACAAAGGGAATGAATACCGCTAAAAGATATTCTTTCCCAGGAAGGTAGATTAAAGAGGCGTATGAGGCCCTCTTTATTTTGTGTATTCAGTTTAATAAAAGAATTTTTGAACAACACCTTACACACTTTGATTGTTATTATTGCTATGTGTTAAAATTTTAAAAATGAAAGCAGTTTTGAAATTAATCAAAAAGGACCTCGTCCTGACGGCCTCTTTTATCCTATTTGTAGTTCTATTGGTTTTATTTCCGAAATTCATCAAAAAATATCCAGCTTTTATTAACTGGAGAACAATTTTTTCACTGGCAGGATTAATTCTCATAACCACAGGGATTCGAAATAGTAACTATTTCGAGCAACTAACCGTCAGACTCTTAGGAAAGTTTCGTTCCGAAAGAAAACTTTTCTTGAGTGTTGTGCTATTCTCGGCGTTTCTCTCTACATTTCTCACAAACGATATAACACTTTTCATTATCGTTCCCCTAACGGTTAGTATCGCGCTTGCCCTTGAGAATGATATTGGTAAACTCCTTATTTTTGAGACTATCGCTGTCAATGTGGGGTCAGCCCTAACTCCTATCGGGAACCCACAAAATATTTTCATTTATAGACGCTGGGACGTGCCATTCGATGAGTTCATATTCAAAATGGCGCCTGTTACATTTTTGATGATGGTTCTCCTGTTTTTACTCGTCGTGATTTTTTCGTCGGGACGTAATCTAAAGATGAAGAAGGGAATCAAGACCATAAAAATCGACAAGCCCCTATTTTATCTTTCACTCGTAATGCTTGCCCTTTTCATCATTGCAATGGAGGTTAACATTGAGACTTACGCCTTTTTCATGGTTTTGATTATTTATTTGCTGGTAAGACGGGATGTAATTTATAAATCAGACTGGCTTTTATTGCTCCTATTCATAATATTTTTTGTTGATTTCGGTATCCTCGGGAATCTTGAAATTATAAGAAAATTAATGCACGGACTGAATCTCAGGTCAGAAAGAATTATTCTTACCACATCTGCAGTGTTGTCACAGATTATGAGTAACGTCCCGGCTGCCATATTTATGGCCAATTTTACTGACAGGTGGTTGCCCATAGCCTACGGTGTAAACATTGGAGGCAACGGTATAATCATTGCTTCACTGGCCAATCTTATAACTCTCAGGCTTAGTGGGAGGCGGGATTTTTTCTGGAAATTCCACATTTACTCGATACCGTTTTTTGTCCTGAGTTTCATTCTAACCCTTATTTTCATTATTCCGATTTTTCGATAACAGGGCTTATAATAAGCTTACTATGCCTGGAAGAAAGTTTGAGAGTCTCTCAGGAATACCAATAAAGGAGATTTACAGACCCAGGGATCTTGAAGGGTTTGATCCAGAGGAGAAACTTGGGGAGCCAGGGCATCCTCCATTCACACGTGGTGTTTATCCCACTATGTATCGGGGCAGATTATGGACGATGCGACAGTATGCAGGATTTGGATCAGCCGAAGATACGAACAAAAGGTTTCTCTATCTACTTTCCCAGGGACAGACGGGTCTATCGGTCGCCTTCGATCTTCCGACACAACTCGGGTATGACTCAGATCATCCGCTTGCTGAGGGAGAGATTGGCCGAACCGGTGTGGCTGTCTCAACAGTAGAAGACCTATCCATTGTTTTTAGAGGGATTGATCTCGGAAGTGTCTCAACTTCAATGACTATTAACGCAACTGCTCCCATCCTCCTTGCCATGTACATAGTTATTGCGGATACTAATGGTGTACCTCGTGAAAAGCTTTCTGGAACCGTGCAAAATGATATCCTGAAGGAGTTCGCCGCAAGGGGGAATTACATTTATCCGGTTGAGCCATCAATGAGGCTGGTGGGTGATCTTATTGAATTTTCCGCAAAGAATTTGCCAAAGTGGAACCCAATCTCAATTTCAGGCTACCATTATCGTGAGGCCGGGGCCACTGCTGTTGAGGAACTCGCGTTCACCTTTGCAGATGGAATTGCGTACGTTGAGGAAGTTAAAAAACGTGGAATAGATGTTGATAATTTTGCCCCGCGGCTTTCATTTTTCTTCAACTCCCACAATTACTTTTTCGAAGAAATAGCAAAATTCAGAGCCGCACGCAGAATCTGGTACAGAATAATGAAGGAGAGGTTTGGTGCCCGGAGTGAAAAATCCATGAGATTGAGGTTTCATACACAGACGGCGGGTTCGGCACTCGTCGCCCAGCAACCTTTAAACAATATCATCCGGGTAACTTTACAGGCACTCGCTGCGGTTTTAGGTGGTACTCAGTCACTTCATACCAACTCCTTCGATGAAGCCCTTGCATTACCTTCAGAGCTCTCGGCAACCGTGGCACTCAGGACACAGCAGATTATAGCTTATGAATCCGGAGTCGCCGACTCTGTTGATCCCCTCGCCGGTTCTTATATGGTCGAAAGATTAACTGATCAGATCGAGGAACAAGTGTGGGAACTTCTAAAACAGATAGACAATATCGGAGGTGCTGTTGAGGCAATAAAAACGGGATTTTTCCAGAGGAGAATAGAGGAATCCTCATACAAATATCAGATGGAAATTGAAAATGGTGAAAGAACAGTCGTGGGTGTTAATAGCTTCACAGTTGAAGAAGAACCCAAAATCGAGCTTCTCAAGGTCGATCCGGAAGTAGAAAGGAGACAACTTGAGAGACTCCATAGATACAAGAAAAATAGAGACCGGGATAAAGTTTTGAAATCTCTTGATAAACTGAGGAAAGCTGCGCTTGGTGACGAAAATTTGATGCCTTTGATCATTGATGCAATTAAGAACAGAGCAACTCTTGGTGAAATCTCTGATACTCTGAGGGAGGTGTGGGGTGAATTTAAATAAAATCAATCATATTGGAATAGCAGTTTCTGATCTTGAAAAATCAGTAACCATATTTAAGGAGCTTTTTGGCATTGAGCCGGAGTATGAAACCCTTGAGGATAGAGGATTAAAAATAGCTATCTTCCACCTTGATAATGTCAGAATAGAACTCACCTCCCCCATTCGACCTGGAACTGCTCTTGATAACTTTTTAAAAAAACGAGGCGACGGAATACACCACCTTGCCTTTGAAACGGATGATATCGATGCCACTTTGAAAAAATTTGAGGAGTTGGGATACGAAATTATAGATGGGCCAAAAGAGGGAGCTGGTGGCTACACAGTCGCATTTATGAACCCCAAACAAACGGGAAGAGTCTTGATAGAGGTTGTTGGGAAAAAGGAAAGATAAAAAATTTAAATGCAAAACTTGATATATTTTTAAAAACCATGTATATCGGGTATAAGTTAGGATCATTGAAAATTTAAAATCCCCCTTCGTGAGAAGGGGGATAAAGGGGGATGTTTACCGATGAAAAAATCCCCCTATTTCCCCCTTTTCCAAAGAGGGATTTGGGTAATTTTTTAAAGAGATTAGTAGGATAGTTATAACAAAAAGGAGTTGGACTATGGGAAAAACAGTGGTTGAGAAGATTTTTTTAAGGCATTCTGAAGAAAAAGATGTAAAACCCGGTGATATCGTCTGGATAGATATTGATGTTAGATCAGCGAGAGATTTTGGTGGCCCGAATGTTGTTAAAAATTATGAAAGAGAGTACGACGATTCACCCCTTGATGACCCTTCGAAGACCTTCTTTACATTTGACCTTGTTGCACCACCAAAGACCATAAAGTATGCCGAGAACCAGCAGATTTGCCGTGATTTTGCAAAGAAGCATGGCATTAAGGTATTTGATGTAGATTCAGGAATTGGTTCCCATGTGCTTTTCGAAGAAGGAATTGTTAAACCATACAAAACCGCGGTGGGTACTGATAGTCATTACAACATTCTTGGTGCACTTGGTGCATTCGGTCAGGGTATGGGAGACGTTGACATTGCTTTTGTATTCAAAACAGGTAAGACATGGTTTGAAGTCCCGGAGACGATAAAAATTAATATCAGAGGGAAAATTGAATACCCAGTAACTGCAAAGGATTTGACCCTGTACATTTTGAGGAAAATTGGCACGAAAGAGGCTCTGGGCAAGGCCATCGAATTCTATGGGGAGATTTTTAAAGACATGGGCCTTGCTGGAAGAATCACACTGGCGAGTATGGTAACGGAAATGGCTGGTATTATAGGTTTTATGCCACCTGGCGAAAAATTCTTTGAAGATTTAAGAAAATACCTCGGTGATGATTTTGAATACCCGGAGGCTGATCCTGATGCAAGCTATGCAAAAGAGATAGAGATTGATATAGAAGGAATTAAGCCTCAGGTGTCAGCACCTCCTCATCCCGCAAACGTTTTTGATGTTGATGAGCTGAAAGACGTTAAAGTAGATACAGTTTTTGTAGGCTCATGTACAAACGGACGTGAAGAAGATATAGAATCAGTTGCAAAAATTTTAAAGGGTAAGAAGGTACATCCTGGAGTCAAGCTGGAAATTGTTCCTGCCACCAAAAAGGTCTGGGGAAACCTTTTATTCAAAGGTATTTTGAAGGACCTATATGAAGCCGGAGCGATTATTGCAAATCCGAGTTGTGGAGGCTGTGCCGAAGGTCATATCGGTATGACAGGTCATGGCGAGGTCATGGTCTCCACTGCTAATAGAAATTTTCCCGGTAAACAGGGCTTTGGTAGAGTTTACCTTGCATCACCGGAAGTGGCCGCAGCTTCAGCCCTTTTTGGCAGGATTGCAAGTCCGTTTGAGGTCATGGATTAACACCTTTTGACCATATTTTTGTGAAGTATTGCGTAAAGTCTTTTGCAAGTGCTTTTGATTTGATAAGTACATTTGTTTCGTGGTTTTTAGCAAGACTGTAATAAGACCAGTTTGTAGAGCCGACGAGCACATCGGTTGTATCCACGATCAGGAGTTTTGAATGGGTGGTCTTTCCTCTTGAATCCCTGCGAATATGGATACCGAAAGGCATAATATAATCTATGGTCCTTCTGACCTTTCTTACAAATCTATTGCCAAGAAATCTTTCGCCTCCTTCGACTATAATCCTGACTCTGACACCGCGTTTCTTTGCGTCGATCAGGGCATTAATAAGTTGATTTGAAGGGCCTTTGTGTCCAGGATAATAGACGAGTTCAAACATCATAAGGTCAATGGTCTTCTTTGCATGTTTAATCTCTTTGAGTGCCACAGGGAAATACTCGTTGTCCAGAACTGCTCTGGCCGTGCAATTTGATGCGACTGGTTCATTTCTGCCTAACCTTCCTGCAATCAGGAAAAGAAGGAGAAAAAAGACGGTTACGATTGATCCCCAAAAGAGATACCTTCTCATTTAGAATTTTTCTTCTTCAAATCTCCAAGGTTCAGGATTGTTCCCTGATCAGAAACTATAACACTAATTTTATCTGAAATTTTGTCAACGTAGAGATATTTGATATATTCGGGATATTCCTTGAGTTTTCTGGAAACAATTTCAATTGCCTTCGCCTTGCCTTCGGCTTCGATTCTCTTTCTTTCAGCCTCAAGTTTTTCTTTTTCAAGGACATATTTCATCCTTTCGGCTTCCTGCTGGGCAATTTGCTTCTCTTCCACCGCCTTCGCAAAATCTGGAGTAAAATGAACGTCCCTCAAGACGATTTCCTCTATGATAAATCCGTCAGGCTCAAGAAGTTGTCTCACCCTTTTAAGGATTTCCTCCTGAATCTCTCTTCTTTTAGCAGAATAGACATCCATTATTGGATATTCAGAGATTACGTGTCTCACAACCGAGCGTATGGCGGGCCGGATAACTTTTTCATCGTAATCTGGTCCTATCCTCCTGTGAACTTCTATCAAACTGTCGGGATTTATTCTGTACCATGCAGTAAGATCGATGCCGACCTGAAGACCCTCCTTTGTGGGTGACCAGAGTGAATCATCGATATTCGGCCTTTTCCCCTCACCTTTACGAGCTGACATGGTGTATTCCTGCCGTCTCATGTCGTAAATATAGGTTTTGTAAATGAATGGGGGAACTATGGCGATACCCTCGTTGGACACTGAAAAGCGTTTTGTCAAAATGTTGAATTTCACCATTGCGTGCCCCACAGGGATGATTCTGACACTTATCACGATAAATAGGGCAATAATCAAAATAACAATGGGGAGTATAGTTTTAGGATTTATATAAAGTTTCCTTGCGGTGAATACCTGACCGGCTTTTTCGACGACCACAATTCTTGTTGATGTCTGGTAAATCCAGTAACCCACTCCCACGATTATGATGATGATCAATGCAATTAGAAAGCTACTCATACCGAATATTGTATGTCGACCTCCCCTATGTTGTCAAATTTACGAGAACGGTTTTTGAAAAATGAGGGATAAACCCAAGGGAAAATTAAAAATTTCTCTGAATCTGCCTCTTAACAAAGCAGGAAGATTTTGTAAGAATTCGAAATCTATCCTGACCTCAGAATTGTATCTGTTGAAATTGTGGGGGGAGGCTGTTAATATTAAAAACCGATGAATATTGGTAAATTCCTCGTTTCCATAGGTTTTTTTCTCGTCATTGTTGGGCTGTTTTTTATCCTGTTTGAAAAATTTATCCATATAGGCAGGCTACCCGGTGATATCGTTTACGAAAAGGATAACTTCAAATTCTACTTCCCCCTTGGAACCTCAATTGTGATTTCAATCATTCTGACCATTCTCTTAAACCTGATTATCATTCTCATCTCCAAAAAATGACCAAATTAGATGACTACGTGGTAAAGGAGCACCTTCTACCATTCCTCGGAGGATTTATGGTTTTAACCGTTATAATGATTCTTGATAGGGTCTTCGATCTCCTCGATCTTTTTTTGAGAAAGGGGATTAAATTCCTCATCGTTCTCAAGGTCTTTCTATATTCTCTACCATTTATTTTTGCTCTCACGATCCCGATGGCGGTTCTCATAGCGACGCTTATGGCCTTTGGTCGACTTTCTCAGGATTTTGAGATCCTTGCCATGAAATCATTTGGTATTTCTCTTAAAAGAATACTCCTTGGACCTATAGTTTTTGGCTTTTTGATTTTTGTTCTCATGTCTATCTTTAACAATACAGTTCTCCCGGAATCAAACCATAGACTGAAGAATTTGTTAATCGATATTCACGAGAAAAAGCCAACAGCACAGATAAGAGAGGGAGTTTTTACAAATATTGAGAACTTCCTGATTTATGTGAGGAGAAAGAACGAGAGGACATCGGAAATTAAAGATGTGATGATTCAGCAGGTTTTGCCAGACGGACGTGTGAGAACCATTTTCGCAAAGAAGGGCAGGCTCGTAAGTGATACCAACAAATTAGTCTTTGTCCTCGAAAACGGAGAAATTCATGAGACAGAAGGGGCGAAGCAGGAGCAGTACAGAATAGTGAAATTTAAGGAGCAGGTTATATCTGTGCCCGTAAATTACAAATTGATCATGCATGAAAGACAGTATCGTGGGGATAGAGAGATGTCCGCTTCACAACTTTATGAGAGGATTGTTGGGCTAAAAAATGAAATCAAGAGGTTTGGTAAAACGGACCCTGGAAAAGTAAAATTTATGAAAAAAAGAATTTCACAACTCTGGGTAGAGATCCACAAGAAATTTTCTATTCCATTTGCTGCAATTGCTTTTATTCTGATGGGAGCTCCAATCGCAGTGATGACCAGAAAGAGTGGTTTCAGTGCAGCCTTTGGCTTTTCGTTTTTACTTTTTATGTTTTATTACATATTTTTAGTTGGTGGTGAAGAGCTTGCTGACAGGGCGATAATTCCACCGCTTGTGGCCATGTGGTTCCCCAATATACTATTCATTGGCATTGGTTTATATTTATTGAAAAGAGAGGAGAAAGTATGATGGAGAATTTTAAAGCAGGATATGTTGGAATAGTGGGGCGTCCAAATGTCGGGAAATCAACCCTGATTAACAATTTTTTGAGATTTAAGCTTTCGGCAATATCTCCGAAGCCCCAGACAACGAGACACAAAATAATAGGTATTCTCACAGGTGAAAATTACCAGATCATTTTCCTGGACACACCGGGAATTCTGGACAGGGCCCGTTATGAACTTCACAAACTGATGATAAAACGTGCCTTTGAGGCCATTGAAGAAGCTGACCTTGTTCTGCACATCACTGAGCCTGTTTTGCCACCGAGTGAAATCGATTTGAAAATAATTGAGGAAATTAAAAAGAGAGGCAAAAAATCAATTCTGGCCATAAACAAAATTGACACCATCAGAAGAGATGAGGTTTTACCAGTAATCGACTATTACTCGAAACTCCACGATTATCTTGAGATCGTACCAATCAGTGCCCTGAAGCTTGTAAATACAGACGAATTGCTGAATCTCATAATCAAGTATATGCCAGAGGGTGAGCCTTTTTACCCACCTGATATTGTGACTGACAAGCCTGAGAGATTCTTCGTGTCAGAGTTAATCAGGGAAAAGGTTTTTTATCTCTACGGAGAGGAAATTCCGTACTCAACAGCGGTTCTTGTAGAAGATTTTATTGAAAACAGTCCTCATCATGGAGGCAAAGATTATATCAGAGCCGTGATCTATGTTGAGCGTGATAGTCAGAAGGCAATAATTCTCGGTAAAGGCGGGAGGGCAATAAAAAAATTAGGTACAATTGCGAGAAAGGAAATTGAGGCGCTTCTTGGACGACCTGTTTATCTTGAGCTCTGGGTTAAAGTGAAACCCAGGTGGCGTAAGGATATGAGGATTTTGAGTGAACTGGGCTACTGATGAAGAAATTTGCAGTAATAATTTCCTACCTATCTGATGGCACACTAATTTCTCTCGTTGTGTTTTTCCTCTTTTCTTCGAAGTATGAGCCAAGTTATGAAAAATCTATTGGATGGACACTTCTCACACTTGTGTTTTCAACGATTATTCCCTTCAGCGCTATTTACTATTATTGGAAGAAGGGGAGAGTCAGCAGTTTGCATTTAGACAGAAGGGAGGAGAGATGGAGGTTTTTCATTGTAAGTTTAATCTCCGCTGCTATTGGGGCATTTGTTCTAAATAGACTCGATGCTCCCCCTGCGCTCACTGTTTCAATGATAAACTACGTTTTATTGGCAACCGTGATGATGATTGTTACTTTTTTCTGGAAAATCAGTCTGCATGCGTCTACCGTGTCAGCCTTTGCAATGGCAATAATTATGGTCTTTGGTTTCAAATTTTGGTGGGTCTATGCTCTAATTTTGCCTGTGTTATGGGCGAGGTATTATTTGAGGAAGCATACAATTTCACAGCTTGTTGCTGGAACTTTCGTTGCAGGTATTATAACATTTTTTACGTTCAGCGAATTTCTTAAATAAGGAGGAAAAAATGTCGATACTGGTTGACGAAAAGACAAGAGTCATTATCCAGGGAATTACAGGAAGGGAGGGGTCGGCTCGTGCTAAGTTAATGAAAGAATATGGAACAAACGTTGTGGGCGGTGTGACGCCCGGGCGAGGTGGCCAGGAGGTTCACGGAATCCCTGTCTTTGACACGGTAAAGGAAGCCTGGGAGAAGGTGGGACCAATTGACGCAAGTGTTGTTTTTGTACCTGCACCTGCTGTAAAGGAAACTGCTCTTGAGGCTATTGAGGCTGGTGTCAAACTTCTGGTGCTTATCCCTGATAGAGTTCCCATTCATGACGTGCTTGAAATAGCCAAAAGGGCGGAGGAGAAAGGAGCGAAGTTTGTGGGTCCGAACACACTTGGACTACTTTCACCCGGAAAAGCGGTCCTTGGAATGATAGGCGGTAGAGCTGCGTCAGCGAGAGAATGGTTTAAACCCGGCCCTGTTGGTGTAACTTCAAGAAGTGGTGGTATCACATCTGCAATTTCTTATTATCTCACGAAAGCAGGATTGGGGGAGAGTACGATCATTCATGTTGGAGGCGATGCAGTTGTTGGTCTTCCCCATCCAGAAGTTATCAAGCTTTTTGAACAGGATCCTGAGACAAAAGTTGTTGTAATGTTTGGTGAAATTGGTACCACGCAGGAGGAGCGTGTCGCTGACCTTATCGAAAAGGGTGAGTTTACGAAACCAATGGTTGCCTTCATCGGAGGAAAGGCAGCCAAATCCGGTACACGTTTCTCCCACGCAGGTGCCATCGTTGAGGGAAACCGCGGCTCATGGGAAAGTAAAGTAAATAGATTGAGAGAAGCTGGTGTCCATGTCGTTGAATCATTCATGGACATCCCAAAAGTTACCAAAGAAATCCTTGAAAAAATGGGAGGCTAAAAATGGGTGAAC
>JALSOD010000080.1 GCA_026986655.1 Caldifarciminota bacterium
AGAATATTGATCCACAGATAGAACAGGTGAAGGGCCAGATTAAAATCGCAGAAGATGCTTTCAAAAACCTCATAGGATTACCAGAGAGTACGGCGATTGTTCTGACCGATAGCGTGAGCTTCCAGCCTCTCAGCGTATCACCGGACAGCTTAATTAAACAGGCCTACAACGAGCATGAAAACCTGAAATTATTCCAGAAAAATATCGAATTACTAAAACAGACCGTTACCATTCAGAAAAAGAAGAATCTACCGACCGTGTTCTACAACTGGAGCTACAAGTACCAGAGACCTTTTGGGATGACTGATGAGTGGCATGGAATGTGGACTTTTACTCTCGGTCTCTCATGGAACCTTTTTGATGGGGGTGCGAACAAAGCCGATGTGGCAAAGTTAAATTACCAGCTCAAGAGTCTCGAATTTTCCTACCAGAATCTAAAAGATGCCATCGCTCTGATGATCAGAAGTTATTACACGAATGCAAAGTCACTGGAAAAGAGCCTAAAAGCCCAAGAGGCAAATCTTAAACTTGCCAGAATGGCTTACAATATGGCCGAAACCCAGTACAAAGAGGGTTATGTAACTTCACTGGATGTGATAAACGCCCAGGTTCAATATTCACAAGCAAGGTTAAATTACTTGAAGACGTTAATTCAATACCAGATTTCACTTATTCAGCTTGAATATGCAGTAAAAGGAGGAATTTCAAAAACAAGCCAAGGAGGTATAAGATGAAAAGAATCATCTTTTCTTTAATCATAATCACTACCGGGCTGAACGCTGCTCATATTAAAAAACAGGATATGAACATAGGGCAGGTAAAAGCCCTTGTAAGGGTTTCAATTGTAAAAAGAGGAAACATCGCCCAGCGTTATATCTACTATGGGATGGTCACAAGTGATAAAGAGGCACTCATCTATCCGGACATGCCGGGAAAGGTGGCAGCAGTTACCGTCAAAGAGGGAGATAGAGTGAAAAAAGACCAGGTAGTCGCATTGATAAACAGAGATATACCTGGCCTTCAGTACAGGCCTCTTAAGGTGAAATCAACGATTGATGGAGTTGTGGGATTTGTCTACGTGAAACCCGGCCAGATGGTAGCACAGCAGGTACCTCTCATGTATATTGTCGACCCTAAAAATTTGAGAGTCGAAGCTTACATTCCTCAGGCTGATCTGTATTTTGTGAAGCCCGGTAAGGATGCCATTATTACAATTGGCCAGGACTCCCTCAGGGGTGTTATAAGGAGCATTTCACCAGCAATTGATATGAAAACCCGACAGGCAAAGGTTTACATCAAGCCATATAGAAGTGCCCTGAGAGTATTAAGACCAGGGATGTTTGTTGGAATTCTGATAGCAAAAGAGGAAAGCAAGAACACGCTCATCGTACCTTTGAGTGCTCTCGTAAAAGAGGGGAACAAATTTGTCGTTTTTAAGGTATCAAAGAGTATTGCACACAAGGTTGAGGTTGTGCCAGGCATAAAATCCGGCAAGTACATTGAAATTAAAAGTGGCGTGGCAGAGGGTGACACTGTAATCTCACTCGGTGCTGCAGGCCTTACTGATGGTCAACCCGTAGAAATCGGGGGTGAGATAAAATGATTCGATTCTCTGTCAAGAGGCCAATCGCCATCACCATGCTGATTGGCATATTGGTCGTTCTCGGATTTGTGTCGTTCACGAAACTCGGCCTCGATCTCTTCCCTGAGCTCAGCTATCCGTCAGTTACAATAGTCACCACTTATCCCGGAGTCTCTCCTGAAGACATCGAGGAGCTCATTACCAAACCTATTGAAGAAGCCGTTTCTACGATTAATGGTGTAAAAAAGGTTACTTCGTCCTCTTTTGAAGGTATCTCGGTTGTTACAGTCGAATTCAGCTGGAATAAGAATCTTGACTTTGCAGCTCAGGATGTGAGGGATAAACTGGGATTGATTGAGGGCTATTTACCAGAAGACGCATCAAAACCTCTTGTAATGAAATTCGACATGTCCTCGATGCCCATAATGGAATACTACATCTATAGTGACAAACTTTCCGATGTGCAGGTGAGAAAAGTAATAGATAAACAGATAAAGAACAGGCTGGAGCGAATTGATGGCGTTGCCTCGGTCATTCCTTACGGCGGCCGTGTAAGAGAAATATGGATTCAGGTTGATCCTAAAAGATTGGCAGAGTACGACATCTCAATGATGCAGATCGTTAACATCCTTCGAAGCCATAACGTAAACATGCCCTCAGGTCATATTGTTCAGGGACAGAAGGAATATCTTATCAGAGGCATGGGTGAATTTGAAAATATTGATGAAATCAAAAATATCATTGTAGGTTCAACTCCTGGCGGTACTCCTGTGTATCTCCGCGACGTAGCTCAGGTTATCGACACATACAAAGAAAAACGTGGTTATTTCAGGGTAAACGGTAAACCTACAGCTTTTATGGATATAATGAAACAATCTGGAACAAATACGGTTGTAGTTGCCAACATGGTCAAGAAGGAAATGGCAAAAATTCGCCAGGATTTCCCAGAAATCAAATTCGAAGTTGCTTTTGATCAATCAAAGATCGTAAGACGGGTGATAAACAGAACATCGAACAATGCAATTGTAGGGGCACTCTTAGCTGCCCTGATGATCCTGTTCTTCCTGCGCAATATCAGACCAACCATCATAATTTCCCTCGCAATCCCCCTTTCAGTAATCATTACCTTTATCGTCATTTACTTCGCAAACTACACATTAAACCTTATGACGATGGGAGGTATCGCGCTCGGCGTTGGCCTCTTGGTGGACAATGCAGTGGTGGTGATCGAAAACATCTTCCGACACCTTGAAAATGGAGACGATAAATTCACCTCTGCAATTGATGGTACAAGCGAGGTGGTCTCAGCCATATCCGCATCTACATTTACAAATATAATCGTATTTCTCCCACTGATTTACATTGGAGAGCTTGTTGGAAAACTGACAAAACAGCTGGCAGTAACAGTTAGCTCTACGATTCTCGCGTCGCTCTTTGTTGCAATCACTATAATTCCAATGCTCGCAAGAGTATTCTTAAAAGAAAGGAGCAAGGAAGAATATGGAAAGGCATTTGGAAGTTCCTGGTTTGAACCATTCAAGAACTTCTACAAGAGAGTGCTCTCCTGGGTGTTAAAACACCGAATTTTTACTATTTTCACAATTTCGATTGTATTCATTGGGTCTCTTGCACTTATCCCACGACTCGGTCTTGAATTCATGCCACAGATGAACCGTGAATTCGCTATGATCCACGTAGCACTTCCACCTGGAACCAACCTTGAGGAAACGAACAATTACGTTAAGGTCATTGAAGCCGAGGCGCGGAAACTCCCGGATGTAAATCTTGTTTCTGCAATTGTTGGCGAGACTGAGGGAAGCGAGCAGATGGTCTCATTCTTCGGCGAGAGCGGAGTAAATACGGCTACAATTTTCCTCTCGTTCGTACCTCTGAAAAAAAGAAAGTTGCCATCCTACAAAAACGTGGAGCTGCTTCTTGACAAGATTCCGAAGTATAAGGGTGCTAAGGTAACTGCCGTAGATTTCACCAGAATGATGTTTATGGGAGGCTCCACGAAACCAATACAGATCAAAATTTACGGCCAGGACCTCGATGCAATGCGAGACATCGCTAATAGAATTATGAAAATGGTGAGTAAGGTTCCTGGCACAGTCAGGCCGGAGCTCTCAGTCGTACAGGCAAAACCTGAAATAAGGATAAAAATTGATAATACAAAAGCCATGACTTATGGCCTCACCCCCTATCAAATTGAGCAGGAAATCAACGCAGCAATGCTCGGA
>JALSOD010000081.1 GCA_026986655.1 Caldifarciminota bacterium
AAGCAAGTGTATGGGTGGACGGAAAGAGAATTTCATCCATAAAGAGGGGGATAGTTATTCTACTCGGCATAGAGAAAAAGGACACCCCGAAGGAATTGGTCAAAATGGTTGACAGGTGCCTGAACTTACGTATATTTGAGGATGAGGAAGGGAAGATGAATTATTCGGTATTAGAAAAACATTACGATGTGTTGGTTGTGCCCAACTTTACTGTTGCATCCCATATTAAGAAGGGAAGGAGACCATCTTTTGATAACGCGATGCCACCAGAGAAGGCCATGCACATGTTTACGCAATTTGTAAAAACAATCTGGGAGATGGGAGTTGATGTTTCTTCCGGCCAGTTCGGAGCCCACATGCATGTTGCATTGGTAAATGATGGTCCTGTAACTTTTATCATTGAAGTTTAAGGAGGTAAGTATGGCTGAGATTAAAAATGTCATAGTGTATGTCGATTTTAATGAATACGAGATTAAGATTATCGGGTATGCCACAAAAATTGCAGAGATTCTCGGGTCCGAAGTTACACTGATGCACGTGCTGCATACGGGATACGACTACTTCGAGGTAGGAGGATTTGGAAAGTCCATTGAGGTTGCTTATGAGAGGGCAATCGCTCATGCGCGTCTCGTGATGGATGATTATATCAACGAGATGGCAAAAGTTTTCAAGAACGTTAAAATCAGGAAAAAACTCGCAATGGGACATCCACTTGATGAATTTATCAACTATGCCCATTTGAGCAATGGCCTTGTTGTTTTACCAAACCATATCAGGCGTAAAAACATAAGATTCCTTTCACCGGGGGTCACACATAAGGCCCTTAGAAAATTGAACAACAATATGATATTTGTTGATGGGGAAGTTTTACCAAGGATTGATAAAATTGATATAAAGAAAATCCTTGTTCCGGTAGATTTCTCCGATTATTCCATCAGTGCGCTGAAATTTGCCGCTGAAATTGCAGGCAGAAACGATGCGAGGATTCACGTTGTCAATGTAATTCATCCTCCCCGTGTCCCACGTGAATTATTGGAAGAAATTGGGTTAAATTACAAGGAGTTTGTTACTGTTCTTGAACAGGAGACGGGTGAAAAGCTCAAAGAGCTTATAAAAGAGCTTGGAATAAAAGGAGTCAAAACAGAAGTTATCGAAGGCGCGCCGCCTGAGGTGATCGTTGAACTTTCAAAAGACAAGTTTGACATGGTAGCAGTGGGTATCAAGGGAAAATCAAAGTCAGAGAAGCTGCTCGTTGGCAACGTCACGGAACAGGTTGTTGAATTTTCACATGCTCCTGTCGCCGTTATCAGATCCTTTTGATTTTCTTACAATAGAGATACCCTTGTTCTTCAAATAAAAGATTCCAAAGGTTGTGAGGGATAATTCTGCAAGGGTTACGACGAGACGCGCATAAACTGATATGAATGAAGCAAGATAAGAAGGTATATCTTTACCCAAAAGGTAGGCCATGACCCCCTCTCTTATACCCAAACCTCCGGGGACGAAAATGGCAAACAATCCCAGCAGGTACGATGAAACAAAAATTTTTGCAGAATCAATGATGTGAAATCCACTTGCTGGTAGGATTGAAATAGTCAGAAAATTAAAAGCGACGCCAAAAACCAGCCAAGCCAGGAAGTACAGAAGAGTGACAAGAATTGTGTCCCTGGTGGTCAGCGTTATCTCAAGAATCTTCTTACCGGTTATTCTTCCAAGGAATTTGAGCAATTTATTCAGAAAAACCGGATAAATGAAGAGTAAAGAAAGAGCTATGAAAAATGTGACAAAGACCGGTGGAAGGTGGGTTTTTAAAATGGAGAAAGAGATTATCAAACCTGCAACAACGGCAAGTATTTGTCCTATCAGTGACGCAGCGATGGATGTTTCGTATTTAACTCCCAGCATCTTTGAAAGGTAGACAATGCCAACGAACTGCCAGCCTTTACCAGGTATGTATTTACCCAGGGTTGAAACTGCCCAGATCGCAATAGACGAGAGTAAATTTATCTTCGCACTCAATTTCCTGAGTAAGATGTACCAGATTCCGGTCATAAAGATGTTCGCGATAACAAAAGTGATGTAAGCCAGAAATACGTAAAGATAGTTGATTTTTACCGCATAACCTTTAAGCTGACTCCAGTTAGTATAAATATTTCTGAATAAAAAATAAATTATGGTAACAGCCAAAAACAAAAATAGGATTTTTATCAGACTCTTTAGCTTCATAAGGTTTTAAATATAAGGTCTTGTTTTAAAATTGAAAAATCAAGAAAAATTCCTGGGAGTAAGCACTGGATAGTTCAATATAAAAAAGGTATCATAAAAACTCATCCCTATTCAGATGATGAGTTGATAAGGAGGTGAAAAGGAAATGCCTATTTTTGAGTACAGATGCAAGAAATGCGGAAAGGTAACTGAGGTTCTTGTCCTTCCAGGGGAAGAGGAGCCCAAATACTGCGATGAATGTGGTGGTGAGCTTGAGAAACTCCCATCTTTTGGTGTGGGCTTCATTTTTAAGGGTTCAGGATTCTATATTACTGACTACAAACACAAGAATTACACTGAGGGTGGTAATGGCAGGAGAGAGAAGGAAAAAGAACCAGCAAAGAAGGAAGAAAACAAGTCCGGAAATAAGTCCGATTGAATAAAGTTTGAACTCGAGATATAATTTCCGAGATGAATTTACCCGTAAAGTACAGACCTAAGACTTTTGAAGAGGTTACTGGCCAATCTCACGTGACACGTACACTTCAAAATGCGCTGAGAACCGGGAGAATTTCCCAGGCTTACCTTTTCGCCGGTCCGAGAGGTGTCGGAAAAACAACGACTGCGAGAATATTTGCCAAGGGTCTTAACTGTGAGAAAGGTGTCACACCTCACCCGTGCAACCAGTGCGAAATATGTAAAGAAATCGATGAGGGTAGAAGTCTTGATGTAATTGAGATAGACGGTGCATCTAACAGAGGGATTGAAGAGATTCGAAATCTTAGGGAAAAAATTCGGTTTACTCCAACGAGGGCAAGATATAAAGTCTATATCATCGATGAAGTTCACATGCTAACAACTGAAGCGTTCAATGCTTTGCTCAAAACCCTTGAAGAGCCACCCCCACATGTAATCTTTATCTTTGCAACTACAGAGCCTCGAAAAATTCCTGAAACAGTCATTTCCAGGACACAGAGGTTCGATTTCAGGCCCTTATCAGTAAAAGAAATTGCGGAGAGACTCAGAGTTGTTGCTGATAAAGAGAGAATTGACGTAGAAGAAAATGCTTTGTTGAGAATTGCAAAGTATGCTGATGGGTCTTTAAGAGATGGCCTTGCCTTGCTTGAGCAACTTTATGTATTTTCAGGGGGAAAAATAAAAGTTGAAGACGTTAATCAAGTGCTCGGGATTATTGACGAGGAATTCTTTGTGAACCTTTTTGATAGCGCATTAAAAGGAAATACACGTTCTGTTTTATCAATATCAAACGAGGCTTTTGAGCAGGGATATAGTATTCACGAGTTTGCAAGAAGCTTTAGTGAAGCTATCAGGGAGCTGGTGAGAGCGAAATTCATGGGCGAGAGAAATCCTTTCTCGAAAATAGCAGAAATTATTACTGATGCTCAGTTGACAGCAGCCATGAAAATTGCACTCGATATTGAGGAGGTGGCCAGGTATTCCCAGAATCCCCGGGTTGGTATTGACTACCATTTGATTAGACTTTCCTATCTTGATAGAATTCTCCGAGTTGATGAGATTCTCGAAAAATCAGGTGTATTCCTTGTATCCGAGGACAGAAAT
>JALSOD010000082.1 GCA_026986655.1 Caldifarciminota bacterium
GGTTGTGGGACTTCTGAATTATTTTATCATCAATGTCCGTAAAATTTGTAACGTATGTAACTTCGTATCCCTTGTAGATGAGGTATCTTCTCACGATGTCGCCAGTGGTGAAGGTTCTCAGATGTCCCAGATGCGGGCGATCCTGAACAGTCATTCCGCACATGTAAAATCCAACCTTATTATCTCTGACAGGTACAAATTCATCCATTCTTTTGGTTAGTGTGTTATAGATCTTCATTTTTGAATCCTCTACTTTATTCGAGATTTGAGTTTCTCTTCCCTTTTAGTATTTCCTCGATTTCGTGTAACTGCTGATAAACAGTTGTGGCGTGACCATCAAATTTTTCGTTGATCTCTTTTAGGAGTTTAAGCATTTCTGATTTTTCGGTATCATGAACCTGAGCCTTCAACTTATAGATTTGTTTTTTTAGAGAATTTATGGACATGTAGTCTATTAGCATAATAATGAGCATCCAGATGAATGAGATACCAATAATTAGTGGAAAAATTGCCACGTCTACCTTTGTAAATACCAGATTTATTTCGAATACACCTCTCGCATACTGAGAATTGATCCCCAGGAAAAGAGCTGCAACGATAAAATATATCAGTGAAAGAATGAGCTGTATTCTCATTTCCCAACCTCCTTATAAGTAATCCTCAGGAACTTCGATTTCTGGGATTTCTTCCTCCCGAGGAGTATAGTTTTCAAATCTAAGCTGATCTTTAATAAATGTTAATCTAATGGACCCGATTGGTCCGTTTCTCTGTTTCCCAATAATGATCTCAGCGATATTCTTTTCTTCTTCAGAAATTTCCTCAGGTCTTCTCGCCATCTCAGGCCTATAGATGAAGAGTACGGTGTCTGCATCCTGTTCAATTGCACCGGACTCTCTCAAGTCTGATAGCTGTGGTCTCTTATCGTGTCTCTGTTCAACTGCCCTTGAGAGCTGAGAGAGGGCGAGGACAGTGATATTCAACTCTTTCGCAAGTGCCTTTAGCGATCTTGATATGGCTGAAATTTCCTGCTGTCTATTGTCGACATCTTTTGGTCCCTGAATTAACTGGAGATAGTCCACCACGATGAGCTTGACGCCTGCTTCTTTTACGATCCTTCTTGCCTTAGCTTTGAGCTCGAGGATCGGGATAGCAGCGGTATCATCAATAAATATAGGAGCCTTTGCAAGTTTATTGGCAGCTGATGTGAGTTTTCTAATCTCTTCCCTTTTGATTATTCCTCTTCGAATTTTTTGCGCATCGACTCTTCCCTGCATGCACAGGAGTCGGAAGGCAAGCTGTTCCTTAGTCATTTCGAGACTGAAAATTGCTGTAGGGATTTTCTTCTCGATGGAAAGAAAGCGCATGATGTTCAATGCAAAGGTAGTTTTACCTACAGAGGGTCTTGATGCGAGAATAACCAGATCACCGGGCTGAAAACCTGTTGTGAGACTATCCAGGTCTTTAAAGCCCGAAGGCAGACCAACGACCATTCCCTCCCGGCTACTCATGGTTCTCTCGATCTCCTCAAATACTCGCATGACAAGGTCACTACTTTTTACCCAGCCACCGGAGACCCGTCTCTCCCCGATTTCTAAGATTTTGTGCTCCGCGAAGTCTAGAAGATCATCAGCAGGAAAACCTTCCTGGTAAGCCTGCGAGAGGATTGAATTTGCCACCTGAATAACCTTCCTGTAAATGGATTTTTCAAGCACAATCTTGGCGTGTTCCGTGATCAAATCCGGGGTGATTACAGAATCCACAAGCGTGCCAAGGTATTCAGCTCCTCCGATCTCCTCTAATTTCTTTTCCTTTTCGAGTTTATCCTTAACTGAGAGAACATCGGCTGTTGCCTTTTCCTCAAAGAGTTCCACAATTGCCTTGAAAATAGTTTTATGGGCTTTTATGTAGAAGTCGTCCTCCTGCAAAATTTCAATGGCTTTCAGCAGAGCAGTCTCGTCGAGCATCATGGAGCCGAGTACACTCATTTCAGCTTCAATAGAATGTGGCGGTCTCTTGTCTGTCAACAGCCTTGTGTCTGCCAACTCACTTAAACCTCCTCGTAACAAGGATCAGTTTGTTAATGGTTTTTGTTGATCCATGACACACACTTTTTAGTTGAACGATATACATTCCAACCTTTACAAAATTATCATAATCATTCCTTAGGTCCCATCTGAGTATTATAGGACCAATATGTCTTTCGGCAAGTGTCTTAATTTTTCTACCCTCGAGATCGAAGATTTTGACTGTATTTTCTGCACATTGTGGACTTTTTACGGTAATTGTGAAGACTGTACCATCGTCCATTATCGCTACCTTTCTATCAAGTGTCAGTGAGGTAAAAGATGTTGTCTCAGCCTGCAAAATCTGGATGTCAGAGTTTGAGACGGGCATGATTTGGTAACCTGAGGTATAAGGAGCCGTTTGATCGTACTGGGAAACTATACCTCTGATCCTTAAGAGCTGTCCTTTTTTGAATTTAGTTACATCGATTCCGGTACCATCAAGGACGCGTATATCAATGGGGGCAAGTCCATTCAGGATGGTAAAGTTGTAGCCGTTCCCACCTCTTGAAGGTAAGGTCGCAAGATTCCCCGTTACAATGACCAAATTACCCTCAAGGGATTCCCCGAGACCCTGTGATGTATTCAGGGTTTCTGGTGCTGGTACGAAATTAATGAATCCAGTCAACACTCTTGTTAAATTTGCAGGATCAAATGTTACTTGAGTAAGACCGTTGTATTCGTTTACCACTCCTTGAACAATTACAAAATCCCCCACTCTTTCAGGTGCCGTTGAGCTGTATGAAAACACCTCTACTCCGTCTGTTCCGTCATTTATCCAGAAAGTTGTTTTACCTGCAGGGCTGAAAACATCTGATGGGCCAATTACCCATCCCCCGACTGTAACCGTATCCCCTAACATTGGTGATTCCGTACCCTCACCCTGAACCTCGCTTAAAGGAGTCACAGTAAAAAGTGTAGGATATTTCATTATCCTGATAAAATTGCTTCCATTTGAAGTCTTTACCATAAACTGGTAATTTGCAATTGTGTCTGGAACTATTATACCGAGGAGAGAGAAGTCAAGACTATCGAGACTGGAATAAAAAGTGATAAACCTTGAGGTTGAATCTATTTCAATGGAATCAACAGGTGTATTTAACTTCACATTTGCGGAATCAAAAATCCATTCAAGTCCGGTTGGTACAATGACTCTCAGATTACCGGGAATGTTTTTAGCCATAAATCTTAAGCTCGTAGTATCACCGGGGAAGGCAATTGGTGGTATAATGGTGACTTCCCCACTCCCATTTCCAGAAAAAATGATATCCTCGTGTGACCGTGGAACAAGCTGATACCCTTCGGTATATGGGGGTGATGCATCATGCTGAGATAGAACCCCAATTACATCAAAGCTCCCCTGAGGAACTGGAAGAGACCCCAGGTCCGTATCTCTATCTATGAAGAGTGTGAATGTCCCGGTTGAATCCGTAATGGTTACAGTCCCGTCAACCGGGAAATAAGTAGCCGTGGACGTTACACTGTTAATCCTTAGTAATTTACCTTCGTATTTTTCTCCATTTCTTGAAAGCTCTCTACAGGTCACAATTTCCGGGTCAATCTCATTCCCGTGCTCGATTAAAGAGAAGGATACGTTCTTTAATTCTGCAAGTCCATAGTATGATTCAACCGTGCCCATACCCACAACACTGTCGCCTCTGTTAAGAGAGACACCGGGGTTATAGATGGCAATACCACCTGAGGTAT
>JALSOD010000083.1 GCA_026986655.1 Caldifarciminota bacterium
GTAGAGTATCCCCTTCAAATCTCCATCTTTTGTTATCACGGGAAAACAGGCAATTTTCCTAAGTGCAGCCTTTTTCAGGGCATCCTTGACTTTCATATCTTCTGGAATCTGAATCACATTTTTCTGAGGGGTAGAAATCACATCCTTAATTTTTATATCCTCAAGCACATCTACAATAAACTCCCCTCTATGGGCAGGTGAATCAAACCTCGTCTGAACCTGCTCATGGTAGATAGTCCACTCACCGGAAATCAGGAAGGCAAGTGAAGCAGCAAGGGTAATCGGCACAAGCAGATCATAGTTGCCCGTCATTTCAGCAACCATGACAATGGTAGCAATGGGTACCTTTGCGGCCGCGGCGAAAAATGCTCCCATTCCAACCAATATGAATGGGGAAATATCCCCTATCCTCGGATCAAGGAGAGCAAAGAGTTTTCCAATCATTCCGGAATACATTCCACCTATAACAAGGGATGGAGCAAAAACACCACCTGAACCACCGGAACCTATGGTAAGAGCAGTTGCCAGTATCTTACCCAGAGAAATAGCGAGCATCATCCAGAGACTCACTTTCCCGAGCATGGCCAGCTGTAACCATCCGTAGCTTGTACCGGCAACATGTGGGAGGAATATAAGAATTACACCCACCAACGCAGCACCCACCATTGGCTTGAAAATCGCAGGCATCCTGGCCTCTCTAAACTTTTCCTCCACATAATAGAATGTTTTCACGTAAAGATAGGCCATAGGGATAACGGCTACACCAATGATGGCGAAATATAGCAAATCAAAAACGTTAAATTCATACTTCGGAGTAATAAAGATCGGTTTCCAGGTGACAAAGAAACCAAGAACCGCATAAGCTACAATGGCGGAAATGATGGAAGGGATAACGGCATCTGTTTCAACGTCAGCTCCCCTGTAGAGCACTTCAACGGCGAACAGGGCCCCACCGAGGGGGGCTCTAAATATTGAGCCTATTCCTCCTCCCACCCCTGCAATGAGTAGTATCCTCCTATCTCGATCGCTAAGTTTTAATTTAGTTGCAAGAAAAGAACCAAAACCCGAACCGATCTGTGCAATCGGACCTTCTCGTCCTGCCGATCCCCCTGTACCTATGGTTATAGCTGATGCAACGGTTTTAATAATTGGAACTATTGGTCTTACATATCCTCTAAACCTGTGGAACGCCTTGATAACCGCATCAGTACCATGACCGGCAGCTTCAGGCGCGAAATTGAATATTAAGAGCCCTGCAAGTAGTCCACCAACAGTGACAGATACGAATAGGAGAAACCTATCACCTACCATGTACTTTACAGTCTCGCGTCCAGCTTCTCCAAACGGAACCGGGAACCGATAGTGAGCAAATTTCTCGATAGCAAGCGACTGGGTTATTTTTATTGCATAAACGAAAACAACTGCCCCTAATCCGGAAACTATTCCAACAAGGACAGCAAGAACAAACCATTTGGTGACATGGGAAATTCTATAATCTCTCGAAATCTTTTTAACATCAAGCATACTCTAATAACCCCCGTCTAAATTTCTTCCATTATTTTAATACCTGACGAAGTACCTATTCTTTCTGCACCAAGTGCCCTGTAAATGCACACAGAGTAGTAATTTCTTATTCCTCCAGCTGCCTTTACTTTTATACTTCCACTTGCCACTTCATAAAGGAGTGCAACGTCAAAAGGATCTGCACCTTTTGGTCCAAATCCTGTAGAAGTTTTGACAAAATTTGCCCCCGAGTCTTTCACTATCTCTGTTGCCCTTATCTTTTCCTCATTGGTCAAATAGCACGTCTCTATTATAACTTTCAGAACCACATCGTCTCCAATTGCCTTTCTAACTTCTTTGATGTCTGAAAGGACTCTCCCGTATTTCTCAGATTTCAGATATCCTAAATTTATTACCATATCTATCTCAGACGCGCCATTTTTTACAGCCAATTCTGCCTCATAAGCCTTTGCCGATGATACCATTGCACCCAGTGGAAATCCAACTACTGCACAAATTTTGGTGTCAACCCCATAATCTTCCGATAGCTTTTTCAGGTAGCGGACAAAGGCAGAATTGACACAGTAGGATGCAAAATTGAATTTACTGCCATCTATAAAAAAGGTTTTGATGTCATCAAGACTTGCATAGGGTTTCAAAAGTGTGTGATCAATCAGACGCTCTACTTCCCCGGGTTTCAACCATTGGAACCTCTCTCTCAGCGATTTAACTCTTAATTCTGCTCTTTGTATGAATTGCTCAAATTTTTCCATTGTTCTATATACTGGGATATCCTGCCTATTAAAACTGGGCCGTGGGCAGGCGCAATGATTTCAATTGGAAAATTTTCAAGCTTCCCCATATACTCGGCAATTTTGTGAGCTCTTCTCCTGAACATATGGAAAAGCTCTTCAATATCCCTGGAACGGTCAGAGTCGTCAATATTTGCCCCTTTGTAATCAAGAGCAAATGCACTACCTGTGAATAGAATTCCATCAATGTAAAGGAAGAGGGATTCTGGAGTCGGTATCATCGCCTCAAAAAATCTCACCTCTTTTTTACCGAGTTTCATTTTCCACTTCTCCCTCATCATCTCGAGCTTTATGTCGGATGTGTAATTTATAATGAGATCATAGTTGAGGTAGGATGTAATGTATCTTGCACCCGGCATCCTGCTGACAACCAGAGGGATTCCTCCCACATGTTCCCTTTCGCTATCAAGTAAAAACACGTATTTTATGTCCCTCAAAGGAACGTAAGAATCGACAAAGTCGAGAAAATCCTGGACTTTCTCTGGTGGCCCCACATTTATCAAAGCGGGCTCCTCATCCTTCACAATGTATAGATTAACGTAAGTATTTGAAAATCCATATCTTTCGGTAAACAAACAGATATTATCTTTAATTAAAAGTTTCTCCAAAATCAATCACCTCTCAGGGAAAAATAGAGTGCGGTTAATAAATTAACAGAGGTGCAATGGAATGTCAATTAAATTCAGGGAAAATCAGGACTTTAGTCAGGATAGGTGGGGGCGGCCCGGAGGGCCGCCCCCACCTATCCAAATTTTACTTATTCCTCTACGTTCCCTGGATACATTATTACCAGTCTATCCCTGTACTCAGGATCAAGCGCCTCTTTGAACTGCTCCGGCTTCCCGGTCAACACAGGGAATGTATCAAAGTGCATCGGGATGATCCACTTGGGCTTGATAAGCTTCACAGCATAGGCTGCACTCTTTGGAGAAAGTGTGAATACACTACCTATCGGTATCATCAGAAGGTCAGGCTTGTAGAAATCGCCTATAATCGGCATCACGCCTGTAAAACCAGTATCACCTGTGTGATAAACTTTGAACCCGTTCTCAAATTCTACAATGAATCCAGCCGCCTCTCCACCTGGCGCAAATCCACTCCCAGTATCTATTGTGGATGAATGAGTCGCATCCACCATCGTTGCCTTTATACCGGCAACCTCAATTGTACCATCCTTGTTCATTCCGATAGTATTTGACACTCCCTGGTTGGATAACCAAACGGCAATTTCGAATATAGCTGCAACAGGGGCATCAAACTTCTTTGCAATCTGCACAGTGTCTCCAATGTGGTCCCCGTGTCCATGAGTAACGAGTATCAGATCAACCCTTTCAAGCTCATCAAGAGCACCTTTGGGAGCTATCGGATTTGTAAGCCAGGGGTCGATAAGAACTACCTTCCCCTCCGGGGAAGTTAGCTTAAAAGCTGAATGTCCATAATACTTAACTTTTACCCCGTTAAATTTAGACATAATCCCGACCTCCTCTATTGTATATCCTGTCTTGCCAATCTATAAACTTCGGGATCAATCTGGATCAAAATAATCTCTGCGTTCTTCAGATAATCAATAAATTTCTTGTAGATGATAAACTCTATTTCGTCATATTTTTCTATCTTGGGCAGTTCAAACACCAGGTCATCAGGAAGTTTCAAATTTTTATCAAGAATTTTCATTGCATCATCTGGATTTTTCCTGATGTAATTTATGGCCATGTCCAGGGCTTCCTTTACCCTTACTACAGACTTTTTCGAAAGTTTTAGATTTACGACACTCGTGAGTCCAAGGGCATCAGGGTAAGGTGAAAAAATGTTTTTCTCGAAGAAGGCATCATCTATCAAAACAACTTTCGAAGGCATTTTCATCAAATAAGACCTGTAAGGTTCATAAGCCACAATGAGGTCAACGGATTTCTTTGCTATCACTGAGTCGAGATTGGCAGGATCTATCTCAGTAAATTCAAGGTCACGGGTATCAACTCCAAGTTGTTTCAGCATATATTTCATCAAACGCTCTTCTTTTGCCCTCTTGAGACAACCGATTACCCTTATCCTGTGCCTCCTGAAAAACCTTTTGTAATTAATCTTCTTTGGTATATAAACCCTTCTTCTCTTTTTAACATAAAACAGAGCTGTGTAGGGAGACTCTATCGTTGACTCCATAGAGTAAAGAACCTTCATAGCCTGGGGTCTCAATGCACTCTTGTAGACAAAATCGATCCAGTTCATACCAACAGCCACATTGGCACTACCTTTAAGTAACTTATCAATCTCTTCACCCGGATGCATAACCTTCTGTAGGTTCACGTTGACGCGCACCGAGTCAAAGTATCCCTGGTCTTCAGCCACATAAAGGGGCAAACTACCAAGACCCTCTTCATACAACACAGTTGCATTTACAACCTTACTTGCCTGAATTTTAGGGTAAATCAGGATATAGACGAGAATGACTGCGAGAATCGTATCAATAATCCCAAGTATCCACTTCATTGATTTCCTCCTTTACATTTGTAACGGCATTATATTTCAAAAATCAAGCTATGTCAATGAAAATTGGACCTGTCTGAGATGGATAAATCTGCTGTGATTAACTTATTCTTCAAATTTTTTGAATAGAAGTGTAGCGTTGTGCCCTCCAAACCCAAAAGAGTTTGAAATTGCAAATTTTACATCCTTTTCAATAGGGCCATCCGGGACATAGTAAAGATCACAATCGGGGTCAGGATTCTCATAGTTTCTGGTTTTGTGAATCTTACCCTCGTGGATCGATAAAATCGTTGCAATGGCTTCGACACCACCAGCAGCACCGAGGAGATGCCCGATCATGGATTTTGTCGATGAAATGGGTATTTTGTATGCATAATCACCAAATACTTTCTTTATGGCAAGGGTTTCAACCTTATCGTTTAGAGGGGTAGAAGTTCCATGGGCATTGATGTAATCAATCATTTCAGGTTTTACTCCACCATCTTCCAGTGCATATTTGATAGAAAGTGAAGGGCCCTCTGCATCTGGCTCAGGTGCTGTAATGTGATAGGCGTCGGCGGTTGCCCCGTATCCAACTATCTCTGCATATATCCTGGCACCTCTTCTTCTGGCGTGCTCGAGCTCTTCAAGGATGAGAATTCCCGCTCCTTCACCCATAACAAATCCATCTCTTTCCCTGTCAAACGGTCTTGAGGCTTTATCAGGCTCATCGTTTCTTGTGGAAAGTGCTTTCATATTCGAGAATCCGGCAAGGGCAAGTGGAGTAAACGGTGCCTCACTGCCACCAGTAATCATTACATCAGCCTCTCCTCGCAGAATCATTCTGTATGACTCCCCGATTGCGTGACTGGCTGATGCACAGGCAGAAACGACGCAGAAATTGGGTCCCTTAAAGCCAAACTTGATGGATACCCACCCGCCAGCAATGTTCGGGATCATCATCGGTACGAGGAATGGACTAACACGATTGACACCCCTGGCTTTCATTACCTCAAACTCTCTACCAAGGGTTTCTATACCACCAATTCCAGATGCGATCAGTATCCCCACTCTGTGTTTATCATAATCTGATTCCAACAGTTTTGAATCCTCGATGGCCTCAGATGAAGCGTAAAGTGCATACTGCGTGAATCTGTCCATCCTCCTGGTTTCTTTACGATCTATTTTTTGAGTGGGGTCGAAGTTTTTGACTTCGGCTCCAATCCTCACACTGAACTCTGAAACATCGAATCTTTTGATTGTGTCGATGCCGTTGTCCCCTCTTAAAAGTGCATCCCAGAAATCCTTGACATTATTTCCAATGGGGGTCACCGCCCCCATACCAGTGATGACTACACGCTTTTTCATTTTAGCTTTTCTTCTATATATCTGACAGCATCACCGACTGTCACTATCTTCTCAGCATCCTCGTCTGGAATCTCTATATTGAATTCTTCTTCAATTCTC
This sequence comes from Caldifarciminota bacterium, assembly GCA_026986655.1. Lineage (GTDB taxonomy): Bacteria > Hydrothermota > Hydrothermia > B15-G9 > WFZT01 > WFZT01. Next base: position 6,246 of record JALSOD010000083.1, read on the forward strand.
ATAACAAGTTCCACCACGTCGAGAGAATCTGCACCCAAATCTTCCTGGAATTTCGCCTCCAATTTCACCTGCTCTGGAGCCACGGAGAGCTGATCCACGATGATATCCCTCAATTTCTCGAATATATCCATCTCAATACCTCCTTGAATTATAATGGAAGTGCCGAGGAGGGGACTCGAACCCCTACGGATTTTACTCCACTGGGTCCTGAACCCAGCGCGTCTGCCAATTCCGCCACCTCGGCATTTGGTTGACCAATTATAATTTCCATTTTTTTAACCTGTCAAGGTTAATTTTCATTGATTATTATCTCGTAATTGACCTCGGCAAGTGCCTTAAACATTGGTGTTACTGAACAGAATTTATTCTGAGATAGCTCAACAGCCCTCTCCACTTTGTCCCTCGGAATATGCTCACCCGACAAAATATATTTTACCGTCACCTCTTTGTAGTATCGCGGATGAGTCTTTCTTCGCTTTCCGGTAATCTCAACACGGAATTCATCAGGAACCACACCAAATTTTCTCAAAATAGCGACTACATCCATGGCTGTACATCCAGCATACGAAATGAGCAATAATTCCATGGGCCTTGGAGCTGAGTCGTCTCCACCTTCGTTTTCCGTTGCATCCATTACAATAGCATGTCCTGAATTTGCACGAGCTACGAATGTCATCCCTCCTGCCCAGTTTGCAACTGCATTTACAATCTTCTCTTCTGCCATAGCAAACTCCCTGAATTTAATAAAGATCAGCTAACCAAAAATTTCCCTTTTCTCTAAATTTTTCTACAAACTCATCCTCTAAGATAAGATTCTTATCAAGGATGGCAAACATCATGGAATAATGGCCTCTACTCTTAAGCTCCACACTTGTGATTTTTTCCTTTTCAAAATTAGAAAGATTGATGAATATCCTCCTCCTCTCACCTCTTTCCCTCAACTTAATGGTAAAAAGAGCAAGATCTTCATCAGGTGTTAAAGAGGCAAATTCAAGCACTTCTAAAGTATTTTTAAATTCCCTTGCCCTGATAAAGCCGGTAAACTCATTTCCATCGTAGGCTAACATGAATAGCCAGGTATCCTCATTAAGAAAACTGAATGATCTCATGTAAAGCTCCTCATCCTTGACAACCGGTCCCACAAGCGGACTGTTGTACTTCCTGTGTATCTTTACAACATCTTTCAGGAAAGCGGGTCTGAAAGTAACCACTTTTTTACCTTGAGGAACCGAATAGACTTCACCTATCTCATAAAATGGATACGTGACTCTAAAATACCCGGCCTTTGCATAAAAGTCAAATATCGAAGTGAAAAGAGTGGCAACTTTAAATCCTTTATTTTTTGCAAAATCATTGGTATCTTTGACTATCTTGATGCCCAATCCTCTACCCTGAAAATCCGGGTCCGTAGCTACCGAACCTATACCTGCATTTTCAATTTTATTACCCTCGAACCACATTAGGGTGGGAAAAATCTCTATAGTCGAAGCAATTTTCCCCTCGTAAACGAGTACCCTTGTCTGCCAGTAATCATAGTTGGGCTTTCCTATAGTTGTTCGTCTGATAAAATAATCTGCCTTCGTACGTCTGAAAGCCCTATCGAGAACAAGAAATACTTCGTTTAATTCCTGTTCATCCTTAACGGATCTGATTTCAACCATATTAAGGGGACTACACTATCTTTTGGACTTTTCGAAGGCACTTTGTACAAACACGCACCCTCTTTTTCTTTCCATTCTCAAGGATTGTAACCCTATGAAGATTGGGCTTCCAGCGCCTCTTTGTCAAATTGTGTGCATGGCTAACATGATGACCCGTAATTGGTCCTTTCCCGCAAATATAGCATTTTGCTGCCATTTTCTAAACCTCCCTGGGTGAAAATTGGTCTGTTATTATAATTGTTTTCCATTGCACTGTAAACAGAAATGTGTAAATTTTTAAGATCAGGATGGATTCCTGTACCTGTAATGGGCTGCGCAGGTACCTTCGGATGAGACCATGCAAGGCCCCACCGGATGGTCAGGTGTACATCCCCGGGCAAATAGTTCGCATTCTTCCGGCACTGCCTTTCCCTTCAAGACTTCTCCACAGATACACAATGGATGCTCGTGAGAATCAAAGTCAGGGATTTCGAAATGTCTTTCAGCAGAAAATTCCCTGTAAGGCTCCCGTAGCACAAGACCACTCCCGGAAATTGTACCCAGACCTCTCCATTCAGCATCCGTAGTTTCAAACACATCATATACAAGTTCCATAGCCTTTCTGTTACCCTCAGGTCTCACCGCCCGCGGATACATATTTTTAACTGAAGGCTCTCTCTTTTTTATCAGTCTCAAAATCTCGGATATTGCAAGAAGAATATCCACAGGCTCAAATCCGGAGACAACCGCAGTCTTACCGTACTCACTGGCAATAAACCCGTACTGAACATACCCGGAAACCGTGCAGACATGCCCCGGTAATAAAAATCCATCTATGTGCATATCTCTATCATCAAGAAGTATCCTTAACGGTGGAGGCATGATTTTGTTACCCTCAAGAATGAAAAAGTTATCGAGACCACGTTTTTTTGCCTCGGCAACCGTTGCCGCTATAGTCGGAACCGTTGTTTCGAAACCAACAGCAAGAAAAACGACTTTCTTATAAGGGTTCTGCTCTGCAATTCCTATTGATTCAATAGGTGAATACACCACCCTGACATCTCGACCAAGGTCCTGGAGTGACCCTCTTGTACCCGGAACTTTCACCATATCACCAAAAGTTGTAATAATTACATCATCTCTCTGTGATAGCCAGATAGCCATATCCATGTAGGAAACCGGGGTTACGCAAACTGGACAGCCGGGACCAGAGATCAGATTTACCTTACTCTCAACCAGTTTGTGAATTCCAAACCTGCGGATCGACATTGTATGAGTTCCGCAAACTTCCATTATGTTTACCTTTTCTGGAAACTGAATCTCTATAATTTCATCAACCAGTCTTTTTACTCTTTCCTGATCCCTGAATTCATCAAGATACCTAATCATCGAAAAATATATCCTCAATAAGTTTTAGAGTTTTTTCTGCATCTTTTTCACTTATTCTTTGAATAGCAAAACCGGCGTGGACAATGACATAATCCCCAACCTTAACATCCTCGAGAAGATCAACCCGTATTTGCTGTCTGAACCCAGAAATCTCGGCCTGGGCTGTACCAAGCTCTGCATTTAAATCAACTATTTTCATCGGAACACCAAGACACATAATTAATCCTCCAGGTTAAGGGCTGCAAAAATTGCCTGCCCTAATGAGATTCCACCGTCATTAGGTGGAACTTGCTGATTGATGTAAACTTTTTCTCCAAGAAGCTCAATGATCTTTTCAGTCAAAAATCTATTCTGAAAAACTCCCCCGGTCGCAATCACAACGTCAAAATTATTCTCAAAATATGATATGACTTCCCGTATCAGCTTGATAAAAGTATTGTGAATCCTTGCGGAAATTTGTGGAATTTCGGTTCCACTTATAAGGTCTTCATAAACTTTATGAAAGAAACCCTGCGAATCTAAAATTAATTCGCCATTTTTCTCATAAATGTTAACATCATAAAAACCTTTTTCCTGATGCTCTATAATAGCTTCCAATTCTATTGGTGCCTGAGCCTCAAAATCCACCCTGTGTCTTAATCCGACAAGGGAAGAAAATGCATCAAACAGCCTTCCAGCACTGCTCGTGAATAAAGTATTTGCACGAATAATCTTCTCGATAGCTATGGCTTCATCCCTTAAATCACCTAATTTATCAAACCACGGGGATATTTCAATTCTGCCAAATAACTGATAAAAAAGACCTGCTGCAACTCTCCAGGGATTTCTTATCGCAGCATCTCCAGTTGGTAGAGGAAAGTATGAAAAATGCCCTACGCGTTTAATTTCTCTTCCTTTTCCAATGAATATCTCTCCTCCCCAGACCTTTCCATCTTCACCCCAGCCAGTACCATCAAACGAAAATGCGAGAAATTTTTCCTCAAGAAGATCATGTTCACCGATAACACTGTAAACATGGGCTACGTGGTGCTGTACCTTTTTAACTGGAAAACCTGACTCTTCAGCCCACAGGGTCGTTGGGTACTGTGGATGTAAATCACAGGCTACTATGTCAGGTTTTAAACCAAACAATCTCTCAAAATGCTCAAGAACCCGTTTGTAATAAAGTTGGTTATCATAATTATCGAGATCACCGATGTACTGCCCCATATAGGCCTTCCCATCCTTTAAGTATGTGAACGTACTTTTGAGAAGCCCCCCATAGGCGAGAATAGTTTGCTTCACATTAATTCCAGTCTCGATCGCAAGTGGAACAAAGCCACGTGCACGTCTCAAAATCTGAACCCTCCCTTTTGAAACCCTTGTAATAGAATCATCTATAGGCATGTAAATTTCCCTGTTATGCAGCACAAAGTTGTCAACCTTTCCACTGAATGTTTCAAGAATACCCTCATTTTTGTAGATGATCGGAGAATCTGACACATTCCCACTGGTCATAACAAGTGGACCGTCAAATTCTTTCAGAATCAAAAGATGCAAAGGCGTGTACGGGAGCATGATTCCAACAGTATCAAGTCCAGGAGAAATCAAGGGTGAAATAGGAGCATCTTTTTTTAACTTCAGAAGTACAATGGGGGCTTGCCATGAGAGGAGAAGTTTTTCTTCTTCAGATCCAATTTGGGCAATTTTGTGTGCCCACTTTATATCTGGGACCATAATAGCAAATGGCTTGGATGGTCTATTTTTTATCTTCCTCAACCGTTTTACTGCCGTGTCGTTATTTGCATCGCATGCGAGGTGAAAACCTCCGAGACCTTTGATTGCCACAATTTTTCCCTGTTTTAAGAGACGGGGGATAATTTTTATGTGGAGGGGGCGGCCGCCACGGGCGGCCGCCCCCTCCACATGTCGTAGCACTTTTCCATCCTCTATCCATATCTCCGGGCCACACTCGGGACAGGCGTTGGGCTGGGCATGAAACCTCCTGTTCATCGGATCCTCATACTCTCTCCTGCATGTCTCACACATCTTGAAAACAGTCATCGTTGTGGAAACTCGATCGTAGGGCAAATCTTTGATAATGGTGTATCTTGGCCCACAATTTGTGCAGTTGATAAATGGATAGTAGTACCTCCTGTCACCTGGGTTAAGTAGTTCTCTTTCACAATCCTTACATATCGCTATATCAGGTGGTATGACGATATCCCTAATCCTATCGGCTCCCGAGTGTATAATCTTAAAATCTTCGTAATGGATAGGTTTCAACTCCTCAATTTTAATAGAGTCTATATGGGATGCCGGCGGACTTTCTCTTCTCAATCTCCTAAGAAACTCATTTATACTATCCTGATTACCTTCGATATCAACAATAACACAGCTTGAATTATTTTTTACAATCCCTTTTAATCCTCCTTCAACGGCAATCCTGTAAACAAAGGGTCTAAAGCCAACTCCCTGCACGATTCCTTTTATCTTCAGTCTACACCTCTTCATAAATCTCCATAGCTTCTCACTAATTTCCTGAAGTTAGACTCCAGATAATTAGCTACAAGCTTTACACTCGTGGGGTCCTTTTTAGAAAATTCAAAGAGCTCAAATTTCTTGTTCAATCTTGAAATTGATTCCTTAACTTTCTTTTTATTGAATTCAAAATGGGGCAATAGATCGATTTTTGTTAAAACTACAGCGTCAGCCTGTGAAAACATCAGAGGATATTTGATAGGCTTGTCATCACCCTCTGGTACTGAATATAGCACGAGTTTTAGGAGGTCTCCAATGTCAAATTCCGCCGGACAAATGAGATTTCCAACATTCTCAATGAGCACTATGTCCAATTCATCAAGAGACATGTGATTTAGGGCAGAACCGACAAAGTCAGCATTGAGATGGCAGGAACTGACATCAAGCTGGACAACAGGAATGCCGTAGGATGAAAGTTTTTCGGCATCCACTGTTCCAGCGTAGTCACCTTCAATTACCCCGATTCTGTACTTATCTTTCATAGACTTAACAATTTCCTCAATGAGTGTCGTCTTGCCGCATCCCGGGGACCCCATAACATTTACACCGAGTGTACCGGTTTGTTTAAATTTTTTCCTGTTTATCTGGGCCTGATTATCATTTTGTTCAAGAACACTCTTTAGAATTTTTATCTTCATCATTTACCTCCATGTAAAGAATTTTAAAATCTCTACCGCTTAAAATTTCTACAAAGATGCTACCACAATTTGGGCAAACAGGTAGAGATTGGGTTAAACTTTCAGAAAAGAATCTTTTTCCACATTCTCTACATACACATTCACCAGGCCGAACTTCAATTTCAAGCCGTGTATTTTTAAGCATTGGATGATCTTTCTTAAGAATGTCAAAATAGAAGTTGACTGCGTATGGCTGAAACGTTGAAAACGCACCAAGAGAAAGCTTCACAGAATCAACACTTTTTACTCCATGCCGTTCAGCCTCATCGACAAGTATTCTTACAATTTCCTGGGTTACCGAAAGTTCATGCATACAGTAAAATTATGATGCCTATAAATTAATGATTCAAGTTGCATAGAAACCAATACATATAGATATCCATGAACATATATTTTTATTTTGAGATTAATGTTCTTATTGAAAAATCTAACTGATGGCTGTGCTTTTTGAATAAACCTGGTATTGGGAGTTTTTAAAGCAGAGTTCACACGAAATGTTGGAAAAGACCAAAGAGCGTATTTATCATTGAAAAATTATGGTTGTAATCATGGGTATTGGGAATAGTCACAGGGGAGATGATAAGGTGGGACTGCATGTTGCAAAAATGCTTGAAGAGAGGGGGAAAATTTTGTTGTGTGATACCGACCCTCTCGACTTTGTAGAGGAAATTTGTGGAGAACAACCGGACATCTTGATCATCGTAGATGCAGTAGATGCAGGTCGAGAGGCGGGAGAAATTATTCAGGTGGATGAAGACATGCTGAATAATCTGAGTGTGTCAACCCATCATCTTCCTATTTCATTATTTTTGGAATTTGTGAGGAAATGCGTTGGAAAGATAGAGATTTGGGGAATTCAGGTTAAAAAAGTTGGATTTGAAGACGAAATGGGTGACGAGGTGAAAAAAGCAGCAGATAAACTCGTTAAACTATTAAACTACCGTCTGCAAAAAGATTAATTTTGATCACTCAATCTATTATTGTGAAGATAGAATTGAGGGGGCTCTAAAATTTTCAATTATTAAATTGAATTGCACGACGAATATACCTCAACGAAAAATTAAAAACCATCATCATATATTTACCAAACTCTCTTAAATGTCCTTGCTTTGATGCTTTATTACAAATATCTTGATTTTTCAAAAAAGTATTATTACAATTTTGCATGAATGTATATAATAAATACCTGACAAGGAGGTAATATGAGGGTTTTTAAACTAAGCAAAAACAACCTCCAGCCATTCCTGAGAGACCTACAGAAATTCGGAGAGTTATGGGGGCCTGTAAAGAAAGGGGATAAATACGTTTATGCAAAGGCCCATCCTGAAGAGATGGAGCTCAACGCAAATCGAACCATCATCCCTGCCAAGAAATTTTTCATACCGAAAAAATCAACCATCCTGCGATACAAAGAGGCAAACTGGTATCCAAATTATGAGGTGAGGAAAAGGGTTGTTTTCGGACTTCACCCGTGCGAAATCCATGCACTGAACATCTACCATAAATTCTATACAAGACTCTACCCTGACCCCTACTATTTGAGAAACAGGGAGGCTACCATAATTGTTGGACTCTCCTGTATACCAGATGAACACTGTTTGTGCCACAGTACAAACACTTCAACTGTAAACGAGGGGTTTGAGCTTTTCCTGACCGACCTTGGGAACAGAATACTCGTATGGGTTGGTTCCCCAAGAGGCGATGAAATTGTTAAGGCCAGCAGGGGTTTCCTTGAGGATGTAACTGAAAAGGACATTGATGACTACATTGCATGGCGAAAAAAGCGTGACAATGCATTCAAGTTGCACCTTGACCTCGACGGTATGCCAGAGATTGTAAGTTTCTCCTACGATTCACCGCTCTGGGAACAGATGGGAGAGGCCTGTTTGAGCTGTGGAACCTGTACGATGGTATGTCCAACATGCACATGTTTTGACATTCAGGACGAATTTGATCTCGAATCTGGAGATATTCATCGAAAGAGATATTGGTATTCAT
>JALSOD010000084.1 GCA_026986655.1 Caldifarciminota bacterium
CTTCACAACGATCGAATTTATGGATAGATTTGATGATAGAACTCCTATTGAGAAACTCCTTAAGGAGGAAATTCTTATAACCGGCGAAATCTTTGATCTTCTCGAGGACTCCCTTGCAACAGTAATAGCAATCACTGACAAGCCTGAACGCTCATCACTACCACCAGAGGGGATAGAGCTTCCTCCAATACACGAAAAGTTGGCTAAGATTTATCCTTGAGGTGTCAGAGAGTTCTTAATGAAAAGGCAACTTTTTCGAAAGTGGTAAAAAGCAAGAGAAATATTGTCAGCTATAGCTAACCGCAAAACTTTAAATAATCATTAAACACTTTGAAGATTGGACATAAGTTGGGATTTAAACGTCCCTTTTGAAAAAAGGGATTAGGGAGGTTCGAACACTCTCCATCATCCCCTTACATCCAGCTTTTTTAGAGGAGACTCCAGGATATTTTTATAAGATTAAGCACTTAACTACAATTCAAAACTTAAGGGATGTATAAGTTTTTACTTGAAGATTGCGATTGGAGTGAATCTTCCATTCTTGTACAGAAGATAAATACCATCGAGCAGATTTTCCTTGCTAACACGTCTACCTGAAAGGTTATAAATCTTCCCCTCCCCAGTATATTTGAGTAAAGATTTTTTATCAACAAAAAGCACCTGTCGTCTATCGCGGGGAGACATAGAATAAAAATTTTCATCAATGGAAACTCTATTTCGAGCCTCCTGAATGATATACATAAACCAGGGCCAATCACTTCCTGAATCTGGAAGTTCGTAGGCGAAAGTCGTGCTATCTCTGTCACTATCTTCTTCAATCTCAGGGTGAACCCCACTCAGGATCACCTTTCCATTTCCATAGGTAAAAACGATAATTCCGGGTTCATTGATTCCGTCATACATGCCAGCTGTATCAAAAGTTGTTCCATAGCTTTCAAAATAAGGACCTCCGTAATAAAGCACATATTGGGTTGAATCAGCTGAAGGGTCTCTCCAGCTATCTTTGAGGGTGATGTGAGTCATTGCATATCCAGGCCATGAGGCAATAGAGTCAATTGCACCTATGGCATAGCCCTGAAAGATATCAAGCGGATAATCATAAACTCTACCATTCCAGACGATCGAATCTGCGGCAAAGTATGCACCTGCACAGATACCTACATAAACTCCTCCCCCACTGATGAAGTTCCTGATATTTTGAAGCCCTGTGAAACTCAAACTCCTTCTGTAGTTAACCGCCCATCCACCGGGAATAACAAGCACATCGTAACTGGAAAGAGGAGATGAATTTATCTGGCTTGCCGAAATTGTGTCGACTTGCTCATTGTAGTACCTGAGCATCTGGATGATGGCCGTCTTCCCATCATCCCAGACACCACGATCCGCATAAACCGCCACCCGAAACGATAGCAAGAGTAATAGTAACATGAAATAAATTATAAAGTGAAATGAGAAATTTTTTCGGGAATCTTCTGATCTTACCTATTTCTAATATTCCTAAATTTTTCACGGACACCTTGGAGATTTATTATCTCGGCGACTTTAAACCGTGGAGGAACCGTGTCTTTAACAGGTTTCAGACGAATAACAGGTGGAAAGTAGCCCATAAGTCCGTGAAGCGCTGCAAGGAGCGTCACGGCGATAAAGTTAAACGCCGGCGGCACAATCAAAATCGGCAGTGTCTGCCACTCCTCAGATGTGAGATTACACGCCTTTATGACCTCTTCCACCTGCTCATCAAAGGGCCTTTCGTTGTCAAAATGCGTCTGTATCTGCCTGACTTCATCAATATTTTGCCCCGTAAGCTCCTGAATTTGACCAATTTGTTCATCAGTCAAAGGGTGAGAAAAATTGAGTATAAGCATAGTTTACCTCCATTTATAAAGTTTCACAGGGGACTAAATTTTTCCACATATTCCTTTATTTTCTCATCAAGTTTTATTAAATCCTCTCCCATTATAAGTTTTATTTTTCGTGCTTCTGCTTGCTTTTTAAAGTTTTCTAAACTCTTTTTCTTATTTTTATCGTCATCATATTCGGAAGAAAACCTGTTGGTAATAAAAAGTTTTAGCACATAGTCACCCCCAATCATTTCAGCAAGGCTATTTAACTTATCAAGCTCTTTTGTATCCAACGGATTTACACCTGTTTTACATTCTCCTATCACAGCCACTCCAGGTAATCTTTCTTTGAGAATTCCAATAAAATCGAGTTCATTGGTGGCTCCTGTCCGTAGTGGTATTTCAAGGGAATGCTTTACATCATGAAATAAACCAGTTTTTTCTGCTATTTTAGATGTATAAAAGTCGAGCCATTTTCCATCTAAGAACTTGAAATTCGATTCATCTATTTCAATAGAGATTGTAGTATTGGATTTTTTGATTATTCTTAGAAAGCCTTTTTTTGCAACTTCTTCTAATTCATTTAAAAATTTAACATTTGAGATATTTAATGTTTTCTTTCTCTTATTATTTGTAACTTTCACCTGTAAGGTCTTTCTGAGATAGTCAAAAAATTTCACTCCCTCTTCCTTGAGTACAAGAACATAATTGACAAGATCTAAAGCTTCTTTTTTACTCAAAGTTAATTCTGATACTTTGAAATTATCTTTTCCTTGTCTTCCGTAAATTTTTAAGTATTCTTCGACAGTAGGTGGTTTTAAAAATTCATTTTCTTGTTTGAGATGAAGAGCATCCTTTTCTAAATCTTTTCTAAATATCTCTAACTGGCCATTTTTAGTGTTATTATAGATTAGTTCAGAATTAGCGTTATTCATTACAAATTCCATGGCAGCAAAAGAGGAAATCTTCGGAGCACTCGTAACATCTATAGACATTTTAAATTTGGGAAAATGCTCTTTGATTTTTGTTAGTTTATCTAAGGTTTCACTTATGGAATAGGCATTTATTTCAAAATCCTTTTCCCAGACTCTTTTCTCGGCAAGATTAGTTAACACCTGCTTCAAATTTTTATAGTTATCTATTCCCTCAGGTGTATGAAGGATAACAATTTTGTAAATTTTATTTTCCTGGGATAAAAATGCTTGATAATTAGGAAAAGGCCTTCCCCCAACAATTATTACTCTTACCACTTTATCTTGAGACGAATCTTTCATCATCACACCTCCTCAACTTTCCCCCAGCAAAATGGTCTTCGGTCTTTTGTTAGTCTTCGGCTGGAGGGTGCAGGGTAATACGGGCGGCGGCGCTTGAACAACTTCAAAATCTCAGCCCTCTCGGGCTCTGGAAGTAGCAGGTCAACTGTTTTGGAAAGAAGGCCACCGCCCCAGCCGAGATTTATGTTGGGCTCATCGGTAAAGTGAAAGGTGAACCCGCCTTTTATCCGCTTCCTTTCATGATCCAAAAGGTCTTTTGTGAACTCTTTAAGTGTCTTAACTGGCTCGGTCAGGAAACCGACAATCTCAGACATCGGTATCCCGAACCTCTCTTTTGTGTGGGTTCTGAACCGCTCAAGTAGTTTCATGTCATAAGTTATGGCGAACTCAAGCTCAGTTCCCGCGGGCAAAGTCTCCACATAGATTTTTATCCCTGTGGCATATCCACGATTGTAAACATCAACCTCCTCAATTACGGCAGAATCTGGCTCAAGCGGCTGGGTATCCGAGACCTTAACTGCCCTCATGATGTCAGAATGCGGGTCAAACTTTCCGACAGCCTCGTCAAAGAAGTATTTCCACATCAAAGAAGTCTCAAGTTCCTGGCCAAACCAGATTTCCTGCCTTCTCAGAAACCGACGCTGA
>JALSOD010000085.1 GCA_026986655.1 Caldifarciminota bacterium
GTTGAAGTAACTTTTTGCGTTAAACAACCCCTGCATGTATTTTCCGCCGAATTCTAAAAGTACTTTGACTCCAAGGGGTAAAGCTACAAATAGTCCAAAGGCAATTCCAATATAGAAAAGAACTGTCCCACTGACAATTAAAGGAACAGAGTACCTTTTTTCATGTGGTAAAAGTCCGGGCTCAACGAATTTCCAGAGTTCATAAAGCATATAGGGTGCGGAGAAAAAGAGACCCGAGAAGAGGAGGATCTTCAATCGAATTAAGAATGCCTCTGGGGGAGAAAAGAAGTAAAGTTTCCCCACAGGCTTTGAGAGAAGATAGATAATTTGATCAGAAAATATGTATCCAATGATACCGGTAACGATTACAGCTATGATAATCCTGATGAGTCTGGTCCTTAATTCTTCAAGGTGCTCCCAGAGAGAAAGTTCCTTGTCATTGCTCATTGATACAATTATAAATCAATGTGACTGTCTCCTCAAATTTATGACAATAATTGCTAAGATCCTGAATTTCTGACAGATTTATCAGGAGTTTCCCCCCGCGAAGTGAGATTTCTAAAAAAAGATTATTTCCTTTTTGCCAGATGGGGCCTTTTTGAAAAATCCCTCTTTGCAAGAAGAAGGACTAAGGGAGATGCCAAAATTCGCTTGATTATGCGCAATTTGTTTTAATGATTCAAGATTTTTCGAATACTCTTTTTGCAATCTTGACAAGGTTTGGGGGTGGGAATATATTATTTAAGCCTCAAGAGGGCCCGTAGCTCAATCGGCAGAGCAGCTGACTCATAATCAGCGGGTTCCAGGTTCGAGTCCTGGCGGGCCCATTCACCACTCCGAGATCAAAATTCCACCGATAATTAAACTCCCGCCGATTATCTGATTTGTTGTAAGAATTTCTCCTCCAAAAAGGATAGCGAATAATACAGCGAAAACCGGTTCAAGTGAGAAAATAAGAGCGGCCTGGGTATCTTTAATATGCCTCTGGGCCCAGGTTTGCCCAACAAATGCAAAGGCCGTTGCAAAGACTCCAATAAATATTAGTGCAAATAGAGGATTGCCACTTAGGCCTGTAATTTTCTCACCAAATATCAAAGAGAAAATAAAAGAGATGATCCCAACGTAAAGGAACTGGTTTAATGTAAAGGATTCAATATTCACAGATTTTGTGAAGTGGCCAGTCAGAGAAATATGCAGTGCAAAGGATAGTGCACAGAAAAATGTGAAGGCATCTCCAAGATTGATCCCTTCAAATTTAAAACGGGGTCCAAGTATCAACTGATAGAGACCAATTACTGCCATACCAAGGGCTGCAATCTCGCGGGCACCGGGTTTTCTTCTAAAAATGAGGTAAGAAACGAAGGGTACGAGCACAACTGAAAGCGATGTTATAAAAGCACTTTTTGAAGCGGTAGTATAAAGTAGTCCCAAAGTCTGAAATGCATATCCTCCAAATAGAGCGGAGCCTGTAATAATACTCTTCATAACCTCACTAATGGTGATTTTATTACCGCGTCGGATCATAAAAGGAATGAGCAAAATCGCGGCAATTATGAATCTGAAGGAAACAAATACAAACGGTGGAATGTGAGCGATTGCATTTTTAACGACGATAAAAGTGGAACCCCAGATAAAGGTGATAATGACAAGTAAGGCTATGGCAAAACCCCTCAAATTTCATCTCCTTGAGGTTGAGTGAATCCACGATTCTCTAACGGCTAAATGTGGATAGTTACCGTGTTTTTCCCGAGGATTCTTTCAATTCCCTGGATCAGGTCTTCGGTTGGATTAACCTTTATGCTCTTTGATCTGAGCATCTTACCCGTGACGACAAAATAAAGATCCGCTTTTCCTGAATTAACGCTGATCACACGATAGAGTCTTTCGATGACATCGTCCTGGAGTTTATCCTCATCCTTAACGGTGACAACTACACTTTTTGTCATATCGTAAATACCCTCGTGAAGCTGTTTTATGGATTCAATAGCAATTCTCGGCATAGTGTTTTCATCGTCATCAAAAGTTAACTTTCCAGTGATTATGTAAATTGTGTCCTTCATAAGATCAGCGGCAATTTCCTTGTACAAATTGGGGAAAGCAATTGCGTTGAATTCTCCATCAAAATCCTCAAAGACGAGATTGGCGTACGGCTCACCCCTGTTGCTCTTTTTAGACTTCACAGACACAAGGTAACCAACGAGACTCACCCTCTTACCTTCCTTTAGTTCCCTCAGTTTGGAGCTTTTGACAATTTTTAGTTTGTTGATGAGGTTCTTGTGTTTATTGAGTGGATGACCGGAGAGGAAAAAGCCAAGGGTTTCTTTTTCGTAAGATAGTTTGAGATCGAGGTTAAATTCAACCTCCCGATCTGGAACAATAGTCTGTTCATCGTAATTTTCACCAAAAAGTGAACCCACGAATCCGGACGTAGCCTTTTGAGTTCGTGAGTATAAATCAGGTAATATCTCAAGAAGTTTAGCACGGTTGGGGTCAAGATTGTCGAATGCCCCAGCCTTGATCAGACTTTCTATAACCTTCTTGTTTACTTTCCGTGAATCTATTCTCTCAAGGAAATTTTTGAAGGATTTAAATGGTCCTCCCTTTTTTCTTGCCCTTACGATCTCTTCCACCGCAGCTTCACCGACATTTTTAATTGCAGAGAGTCCAAAGAGAATGCTCCCATCTTCAAGCAGGGTAAATCTGTACTCACTCCTGTTTATTTCGGGAGGAACGACTTTTATTCCCCATTTTTTTGCCTCATTTACAAACTGGTGTATTTTTTCAGTGAAATTTTGCGAGTGTGTCTCTGCAGTCATATTGGCGCAGAGAAATTCATTAGGGTAATGAGCTTTGAGATAGGCTGTTCTATAGGAAAGTAAGCCATATCCTGCGGCGTGGGATTTGTTGAATCCATAACCAGCAAATTTTTCTATGTCATCAAAGAGTTTTTCAACTTTCTTGCGGTCATGTCCATTTTTAACTGCACCTTTGATAAATGCTTCGCGCTGTTTTTTCATCACTTCTGGCTTCTTTTTACCCATCGCCTTTCTCAAGACGTCTGCCTGTCCGAGGGTGAAGCCGGCAAGTTTTGCAGCTATTTGCATAACCTGCTCCTGATAGACTATCACTCCGTATGTTTCCTCAAGAATAGGTTTCAGCTCCGGGAAATCATATTCCACCGGTTCTTTGCCATTTTTCCTCTTTATGAAGCTCTCCACCATACCTGATTTGAGCGGACCCGGCCGGTAAAGTGCAATTGCTGCTATCAAATCCTCAATTTTGGATGGCTTGAGCCGTCTGAGCATCTCTCTGAAGCCGGATGATTCAAGCTGGAATACGCCAAGGGTTTTACCCTGAGAGATCATCTTGTAGGTTTTCTGGTCATCTAAAGGTATCTTTGTAATATCAAAGTTAGGATCGTGTCTTTCCCGAATCATCTCCTCGGTCCACTGAATGATTGTCAGAGTCCTGAGCCCGAGGAAATCCACTTTGAGTAGACCAATTTCCTCTATGGATTTCATGTCGTACTGTGTGGTGATTGAACCATCCGGGCTCTTGTAGAGTGGAGCATACTCGTAAATTTTTCCAGGAGCGATCACCATGCCCGCAGCATGGATTGATGTATTTTTAACCTGTCCCTCGATACGAGTGGATATCTCATAAAGTTCCCTATATCTCGGATCACTGTCAAAGATATCTTTTAGCTCAGGATTTGATTTTACCACTTTCTCAATAGTCACATCT
>JALSOD010000086.1 GCA_026986655.1 Caldifarciminota bacterium
TGTGGTATCTTTAGAGCCGAATGTTCTTCTATCAATGCAGCGGCCAGATGGTGTGAAGTAGCGAGCTGTTGTAATCTTGAGCTGGTAACCTTCCTGGAGAGGAAAGACTCGCTGTACGGAACCCTTACCGAATGTGGTGTCACCAACGATAATTCCGCGGTCCCAATCCTGTATGGCACCTGAGACGATCTCTGATGCCGAGGCAGAGCCACGGCTGACGAGGACTGCGAGAGGATAATCTGTCCCATGAGAAGGTTTACTTGGTGCATAAAAATCTCTATTTGAATTCGGGACTCTACCTTTTGTTGATACTATCAATGCACCTTGTGGTAAGAAGAGATTCGCGGTTTTTATTGCCTCACTTAAAAGTCCCCCTGGATTACCTCTGAGGTCGAGTACAATTTTCTTTGCACCTTCATTAAAGAGGCTATCAAGGGCCTTTTTAACCTCCTCACTGGCGTTTTTCTGGAAAGAGGAGAGTTTGATGTAACCAATGCTATCATCTACGAGGTTGAAATAAGGAACTGCCTGAATATGAATTATTGCCCTTGTGATTGTAAATTTGAGGGGTTCGTTAACTCCAGGCCTTGAAACTGTTATTGTAACTTTTGTCCCTGGCTTTCCTCTCAATCTTTTAACTACGTCTGATAGTTTCCATCCAATAATGGAAGTGTCCTCAATTTTTATAATTTTGTCTCCAGGCCGAAGTCCGGCTCTGTATGCAGGTGTACCCTCAATAGGTGAAATAACTGTAACAACACCATTCCTGATGCCAATTTGTATACCAAGCCCCCCAAACTCGCCAGTGGTCTGAATTTTAAATTCTTCTGTTTGCTCAGGTGTATAAAAATCGCTGAATGGGTCGAGAGAATGAACCATACCTTCGATAGCCTTCTCGATCAAATCTGGTGGGTCTTTTTCCTCCACATAGTAATCCTTCACATAGTTCAGAGTGTTGGTAAACAGTCTGAACATCATGCTGATGTTTTTCTTTTTGGCTTCTGCACCACCAATTTTGTATCCAGCGGTGAGACCAATTATTAATGCAAGAGCCACGCCCAATACTCTTTTCAATTTAACACTCCTCCATTATTTTAAATTTTTTGATTCCCTTTTCTTCGAGTCTTTTTAGTGTCCAATCAATGACTTCTTCTTTTAACTCGTCAACAGATTTTTTGCCGTCCAGGACACGAATTCTCTTCTTTGCTCTCCTGGCGAGTATCAGATATCCTCTTCTTACACGGGTATGAAATTCTAAATCTTCCTGTTCGATCCTATCAAGTTCTTGAGAGTTTTTTCTACTAAATCCGTACTCGGGCTCAATGTCCACAAGAAAAGTCAGATTTGGCTTCAGGCCACCTGTGGCGACTTTATTCAATCTGGAGATAAACTTCAGTTCAAGGCCACGTCCGAATCCTTGATATGCAAAGGAGCTATCGTCAAATCTATCGGAAATCACAATATAGGTCTGGCGCAGAGCGGGTAGGATTTTTTTATAAACGTTTTCACGTCGTGCCGCGAGCATGAGGAGTAATTCTGTTACAGGATCAAGATTGTTTCCCGTTTTTAAGAGGACTTGCCGGATTTCTTCAGCTTCCTTTGTCCCCCCCGGTTCCCGAGTCATTAGCACCCTGAAGCAGTTTGCTTTTAAATATTCATACAGCTCTCGTGCAAGTGTTGATTTGCCACTACCTTCTATTCCTTCAAAGGTGATAAAGTATCCCCACTTTCCCATTACTTCGTAACCTGCCTTATGGCTATGTATGCGAGTGCAATCTGGTAAACAATACCAACAACATCCTTCAAAATTTCCAACTTTGTAGGTTTTAACTCAACCTTGCCTGGAACCATGATGATGGACCCTGGCTCTATTTCATCGAGATTCGTGGTGGCCTGGCCACCTGGTAGAACTACGAATGTCTTCCCTCTCTCAGCAATGGACGAGTAACCGCCAGCCTTCTTGATGTAAAAGTCAACGTCTTTGCCTTTAACGTACGGAACAGTCACTGGATAGTTCACAAATCCCATAACTGTTACTGTCCTTGATACTTCCGGTATGAAGATAGAGTCTCCAGGCATTACAGGCATGTTTAGACTGGACGAATCTTTGAAGTTAAGTGCCAATCTTCCCTGTGTGAATGGGGTTAAATGTGACAAAATTATCGATAGTGTCTCAATTTTTGCAGTATCAAGGACAACAAGGGTATCTTTACCCAGGCTCTTGATCATCATTTCAATAAATTTTTGCTGCTTTTTCAGGTATTCACTCCGCAGTTCTTTACGATTCCTGGATATATTCAGATTTGTAAGTGCATTTTGTTCCCTTAGAATCTGTGTATAAGCATTGTCAAGAAACATTAGAAGCGTGTTTGATTCAAGTGTTCGTATGTTTTTCCTGTAAACCTCTGTTCCGGCAGGATAGGCGTTTGTTTTGAATCCACCTGCCCGATTGATGACATCTATAAGTCTATCTTTCCCGGGATTTACGACGTATTTGCCAGGTCGCCTCACAGCGCCTGTAACTATAACGAACGATGAATCAAGCTTCACAGGTGGAGGAATGTTCACAAGATCACCAGGAAAAAGGTGAACATTTTCTGCTTTAGTCTCGTTTAAATTGATTTTTAAAAATTTAATTTTCCCATTGGTTTCCCTGAGAATCTGGATATTTGAAATATCTGATCCGGCGTGAATACCCCCACATACGGTGAGAAGGTCTGCAAGTGTCATATCTATCGTAAATTGGTACTTCCCGGGTGCTCCAACTCCTCCGATAATAGTCACACTATCCACAGGTACAACTTCTGAAATTGAATGTATGTAAAGTGTATCAAACTCGTGGAGTCTGGGAGATGATGTTTTTCCCTCGAGAACATCTGCAAGTGAGAAGGAGATGATTTTCTTCTGCAGGGAGTCTGCATGCCGTATTATTTCAGCTCTATCCATGTACGTTCCAGGTTTTAGACCACCGGCAAGACGGATAAGGTAAGGAACAGACGTTGAATCATTAATAGCATATCTGCCTGGCCTGAACACATTTCCAGCAACTGTAACATAACCTCTTAATTCGGGTGAAACCGCCTGTACAAACACCAGATCGCCACTTTTAAACCTTATCTCCCTGAGTTTTTTCAAAGTAAGTCTATCGTTTTTGAAATTAATGTCTTCGATTTTCAGTGTTTTCCCATTTTCCACGCGCTGGAGCTGTAGGTGGTAACTATAAAAAGTCGGTAATACACCACCGGCGAGGTTTATGAGATCCATAAGGGTTTTCTCATTGGTAGTTTCGTAAATACCAGGTCTTTTCACGGCTCCCACTACAGCCACTACGTTGCCGATTGTTGGGACAAATATCAGGTCACCGTCTTCGAACGTCAGGATGGGAATAGGTCTGCCTTTGATGAGAAAATCGTAAAGATCAATAGTTTTAGTCGCCCCGTTTCTTTTAATGATTTTTATCTTTCTTAAACTTCCAGTTTTCTTAATACCTCCAGCCAGATACAGGAGTTGTATGGGACTTGCCAAAGGATAGGTTCTGTATAGTCCTGGCCGAGCCACTTCACCAAGTACAAAAACCGCTGTTGAGTGCAATTTACCGAGTGCTATGTCAAATTTAACATTTGTAAAGTGTTTATGCATTTTTTTGACGATTAAGTCTTTTGCTTCTTTGAAAGTGAGTCCCCAGACGTAGGTTGCCCCCGCCTTCGGAAGTATAATTTTACCAT